>CAYMUE010000061.1:0-32120 GCA_964393505.1 uncultured Polyangiaceae bacterium | reverse complement strand
GCTGGGGGCAGGGGAGGACAGGAAGACATCGGAGTGCGCTCCCGACGCCGATGGGGGCGTGATTCCGCCGAACCCCTTGGCGGGGAGACGTGTCTTCCAGGGATCGACGGGCGCTGCCGCCTTCACGGGCTGGCAGCCCGGGGGCGCGTCCGTCGGTGGATCGACGGCATCAAGTTCTTGGGATACGTCTTGAAGCCCAGCGTCCGAGCCCCCTGCGCTGGCGTCCGACCCCGCGGTGCTCGCATCCTGTCCCGCCTCGCCTCCCGAGCCCGCGGTCGCTCCTCCCGCCCCAGCACTGCCTCCAGTGGAGCCTCCGGCCGCGCCCCCATTGCCCGTCGAGTCCATCGCCGCGTCGGCTCCGGCCCCGCTCCCGCCTCGTCCCCAGGAAGAGTCCCCTTCATCTTCGCTACCGCAGGATATGGTCACCAACGACCCCAGGAGGATCGCGACGGAAGCCTGGCAGTACCTCGAGCAGATCATGGGGCGGTCTCCTTGTGCGGATGTTGCGTACCGCCGTGACGGGCGGGCGGCAAGACGCCAGGCGGTGGTGGCGGGGATTCTCGCGGGGAGCGGACGTGCTACGCTCGCCGCCTCGATGTCGTTACGCTGCCTTCGTGTGCTCCTGCTGCCGCCGCTCCTCGCCGGATGCACGTCAGGCGGCACGGATGCGCGAAGCTCGCGCGACTTCGCCTCGCCCCAGCCGGTTCCGGAGGCAGCGTCGCCCGTCGTCGACGTCGAATCCCTCCCCGATCCGGTCGATTCGAGCGCGGCCGAGGTGCCGCCTCGAGCGTCGTCGTCTTCCGCGCCGAATGCGGCACCCTCCGGCATGGCTGTCGAGACGTCGTGGTGCAAGGAGGGATTCGCGGATCTCGACGATGGGAGCTGCTATCTGGTGCCGGAGAGGGTAGGGGAGCCGAGGAGTCTGCTCATCTACCTTCACGGGGTGATTGCGCCGCAGGGGGACACGCAGCGGATCGTGCAAGGGATTGTCGCGAGGCACGCACGCGCGCGGGGCTATGTGGCCTACATGCCGAGAGGCCGGCGAGGAATCGGCCCCGGACCCACGAAGGATTGGTGGTCCTGGCCCACGACCGCAGAGCATCACCGGCGCCATGCGGCCGCGATGGTGCAGCGCTGGAACGAGGCGAAGTCGTCGCTGGAGCGATTGACCGGGGCGCCGTTCGCGCGAACCTGGCTCGCGGGCTCGTCGAATGGGGCGTTCTTCGCGACGGTACTCGCCCTCAACGGGGAGTTCGAGGCGGACGGCTTCGGTGCGATGTCGGGTGGGTCGAGGGCGGGGCGGAGCGTGGCGCGGATTCGGGCGCAGCGCAGGGCGCCATTCTACGTGGGATACGGGACCTACGACGATCTGAAGCCGCACCCGATTTCCCTGGGGGAGTTGTTGCGCGAGGCGGGATGGCCGCACAGGGTCGCGGTCCACGCCACAGGTCACGGTGCTCGCGAGGTCTACCTCGAGGAGGCGGTCGACTTCTGGACCGCGCCGTGACGCATCCGTCGAGGCCGTTCGTGGATTCCGCCGTCAGTGCCTGTTGACCGCGCGACGCGTGTGAGGGATCTTGCGCCCATGCAGCCTGTCGGCACGGATTCATCCTCCGAAGTCTGGGTTCCGCTTCGCGTGGGCGTGATCCTGTCGCCACCGAGCCCCCTGGCCGGCGGAGCCACCTCCGGCGTCGTCTCCAACCCCGCTGTCGCCGAGTTCTGCTCCGCCCTCTCCGATGCGATGGGCGTGGAGGTCTCGGCCGGTGTCTACCCCGACTACCTCGCGCTGCTCGATGCGATGACCGACGGTCACGTCGATCTCGCCTGGCTTCCTCCGGTGCTTGCATTGCGCGCGGCCTCCAAGGGCAAGACCGTTCCGGTCGCGCTCCCGCTGCGCGAAGCCCTCGAATGGTTCTCCGCCGCGCTCTTCACCCGCGAGGACTCCCCGATCGGCTCCCTGCAGGACCTCTCTTCAACCAGCGTCGCCTGGGTCGATCCCCAGAGCGCTTCCGGCTACCTCGTCATCCGCGCCTGGATGCGCTCCCAGGGCATCGACCTGCGTGCAGCGTTCGGCAAGGAGCACTTCCTCGGCTCTCACGACGCCGTGGTTGAAGCGGTGCTTCGCGGTGCGGTGGAGGTCGGGGCCACCTACGCGCATTTTGGCGAGGACATGAAGGGCGTGCGCAGTGCCGGGTGGGGCGACGCCAAGGTGCGGGTCCTCGCGCTCGCCGGGCCCATCCCCTCCGACGTCGTGGCCGCCAGCGTCCGGCTCCCGGTGCCGGTCATTCGCTTCATTCGCGACGTCCTCGTGCACAAGATGACCGACGATCTGCGCAAGGCCTGCCGTGCGCTGTTCAATGCCGAGGGATTCGTGGCCGCCGAGTCCGAGCACATGGCACCGCTGGTCGATCTGCTCAACCACTTCGAAGACGGCGCGCGACGTCACATCTCGGGCATTCCTCCCTCGGTGCGCTGATCGGTTCGCCTCTGGCCCCGCCCCGTTTTGGTGCCGATCCTGCCTCGGGATGCTATGGTGGCGTCCGGAGCGCTGCATGGACGTATCGGTCAGGGAAGGTGACATCCTAGGCAACACCTACCGAGTCGAACGCGTCATCGGCGCCGGCGGCATGGCCGTCGTGGTCTCCGCCATCCACTTGCAGGAGAACGAGCGGTTCGCGGTGAAGATCGTCTACCGCAAGGCCGCGCGCTCCAGGGAGGTGCTCAAACGCTTCGAGCGCGAGAAGCGCGCGGTCATGCATCTGCGTAGCGAGCACGTCACGCGGCTCATCGACGCAGGAGTCTTCAAGGACAGCCCCTACATGGTGATGGAGCTGCTCAAGGGGCAGGACCTGTCCGACATCCTCAAGGCCGAGGGCTCGCTCCACCTCGAAGACGTCGCCGAGTACCTGCTGCAGGCGTGCGAGGCCATCGCTGAGGCCCATGCCCGGGGCATCGTCCACCGCGACCTGAAGCCGGGCAACCTGTTCCTCACGCGGCGCCCCGACGGCTCTCCGTGCATCAAGGTCCTGGACTTCGGGATCGCGAAGCTGAACGACCCGCACCAGCACACCGAGGAGAGCTCGCTCACCGGAACCACCGCCGTCTTCGGCTCGCCCTTCTACATGTCCCCCGAGCAGATGGTCTCCTCCCGAAGCGTCACGGCTGCCAGCGACATCTGGTCTCTCGGCGTGATCCTCCACGAGCTTCTCACCGGCGAGCTCCCCTTCGCCGAAAAGTCCGTCGAGAAGGTCTGCTCCCGTGTCCTCAACGGCACGCCCAATCCGCTGCGCCAGATCCGACCCGAGTACCCCGCCGAGCTCGAGGCGATCATCTTGCGGTGCCTCCAGCGCCGCCCCGAGCAGCGCTTCGCCAACGTCACCGACTTCGCCGTCGCCCTGGCTCGCTTCGCTCCCCCCCACGCTCTCATCTCCCTGCGCTACATCACCGCCGTGTTGCCGCCGGCCCAGGTCGATGTCAGCTCCTTGCCGAAGGTCCCGCAGCCTCGACCCTCGTTCGTGTCGATTCACGACCCTTCCGACGTCGAATCCCCGACGATCTACATGCCGCAGAAGGGCGACAAACGCCTCCAGAAGCGGCCTATCGCCATGGTCGCTTTCGTGCTCGTCGTCTTTGCCGCCGGCCTCGGCACCGGCCTCTACCTCCGCCAGGCGCCCCCCGCTCCTGCCGCTCCCTCTGCCGCGGCCGCGCCCTCCGCGCAACCGTCCGCCGAGCCCCCTGCTGCGGCCGAAGACCCCGACGCAGACGTCGATCCTCTCTCGCAGATCCCCGTAGAAATGGACCTCGACGAAGCCTCTCCCCAGCGACGTCGTGTTCCCACGGACGCGGGGGTCCGCAGGCAACCCAAGCCGGATGCCGACATCGATCTGACGAAGCTGGCTGAGACCTACGAGTCGACGCTGCAGGGGACGCCTTCGGCGACCGCTACGGCGGTCCGGTCGGCGACTCCTCCGGCGCGGTCCGCGACGCCATCCCCCAAGAGCACTTCGACGCCGGCGCCGACCTCGGAGCCGACGGCGGCTCCGGACAAGCCGATCTCCCCGATGGGCGAGTAGATCCGTCTGTCGCACGCCGTCCTTCGCCGCGGGCCCGCGGCCCGGCCGCGGGTGCAGATTGGCGCCTTCCGATCTAGGTTCTTGCTGCTCTTGCCCCCGTGCGGGTAGATTGCGCGCCATGGGATTCTTCAACAAGATCGAGGACGGCTCCCGCACGATTCTGCTCATGGCCCAGGAATCGGCCGGGGCGAGGCGCAAGTTCGCGATCGGCGGTGTTGCCCTCGTCGTCCTTCTGGCAGGCGGAGGCTTCGGGCTCTCCCGCTATCTGAACGCCAAGGCCAACGAAGCGGTCGGCACCTCCTGGTCGGCGCTGTCGCGTTGCATGCTCGGTGACCCGCTTGCGGCGGGAGAAAAGCCCAGCCTCCGGTTTCGCGCGATCCAGTTGTCGGCGATGACGCAGGCGGAGGTTTCGAGGGCGCCGGCCAATGGCGAGCCGTGGCCGAATCGCTGCGCGAAGCATGCACACGCGCTCCGGGAGAGCCTCATCGCGGCCTCGCGTGCCGAGAAGGACCAGAAGGATCTGGCGTTCTGGGCCGAGAAGCTCGGGATTGCGTTGAAGGACGACGCCTCCTACATGGCGGACCTGTCCGAGGGGGTGGATCAGGCGTGGGCGCAGGCGTCCAAGGCCCAGCTGCAGCAGGCTGCGGCGACGGACACTCCGGCCCCGCCGGCTCCCGCGAAGGCGCTCACGGTGGACTCCCTCGCAGCGACTCCGGGACTCGCCAAGTCTGCCATCGAAATGAAGTCCGTGCAGGCCGATCTCAACCCCGGCACCAATCTGCGCATTCTCATCGAGGACAAGGAGCTCCCGAACTCCCCCGCAATTTGCACCTTGAATGCCGGGGAGCAGAGTGCCCGTTGCGAAGGACTCTCCGCGGATATCGGCGCTCTCGGAAAGGGATTCCGCCTGTGGGGCTCCGCCGACGACGAGGCGGATGCGCTGGTGTTCTCCGGCAAGAACGGCAGCGATGGTGTCTACCGCGCGGACAGCGGCGATAAGATCGCCGCTGCGACCACCTACGGTGGCTATGCCGCCAAGGATGGTGTCTCCGCCCTCCTCACCTGGGACGATGCCTCGCGTCAGTTGCGCATCGTCCGCAAGTCCGTGGGCAAGCCCGCAGTCGTCTCCCCGTACCTCCCCGACCCCAAGATCCGTGTCGGCAATCCCTACTACGACACTCAACTCCTTTGGAACCAGCTCGTCGTCCGCGGCGTCAATCGCCACAACGAGCTCTGGCTCGCTGCCTCCGAGCTCTCCGACTCCGGCGTCGGTCCCATGACCGAAATCGGCACACTCGCCGAAGGCGGCGTCGCCGAGAAGTCTGGCGAGGAGCCCCCCCAGCTCTCCGGTTGTCGCGTCGCCAAGGCCCTCGTCGCTCGCGCCCGCGGCGAACGCAGCGAGTTCCTCAGCTTCTTCGTCCAGGGACGTTGGACCAAACCCGTCACCGTCCCGTTCGTCGGTGGAACCCTCTCCTGCCGGAAGGCCGAAGCCTCCGTCACTCGCGTCGCTCCTTCCGCCTCCGACAGCGCCCTCGAAGGCACCATCTCCCACGCGCGGTGCACGCCTGCGGCCTGCCAGAGCGAGACGCTGAAGCTCGAGCAGTTCCTCAAGGGCGAGCTCAACCTTGCGCCCAAGGTTCTGCTCGCCGCCGGAGATCTCGACGGCAAGCTCCTGGTCGTGTGGGGTGCTGCCGAAGTCGGCGGGCTGCGCATGAGGCTCGCTCCTGCGGACAAGATCTCCAAGGCACCCGACATCATCCTGTACGACGATCTCGTCAAGCAGGGGCAGATCCAGAAGACGAGCACGCTGTCCGACGCGCGGCTCTTCACGCGCGAGCGCTTCGCCGTCCTGTTGCTCACCACGACCTCGGGCACGTTCGCTCTGCGCATCGAGCCGGATGGCAAGTATGCGCCGATCAAGTTCGATTGGCAGTGACCTTGCTGTCCGACGCGTGTTGACCTCCCCCGAAGGTCTCCCCCGACACGATCAAGCCGCTCCCCGCACGCTCACGCAGGCACTCCCTGTCTGGCCGTCTCGTCCTTCCTTGCGTATCATGCCTCCATCCCCGGAGGTTCACCCATGCGCCCAAGCCGTTGCCCCGCTCGTCTCCTCGCCCTCTCTGTGCTCGCTGGCGCAGTCGCGTTCGCCGCCTGTTCCGGGGACGATTCCTCCGAGGCGAATCCGGCCTCGGATGGCGGCCACACTATCGACGCGTCTGCCGGCAGCGCGGGCACGGGGGGCGGTTCCGCCGGCTCCGACGCAGCGATCTCCTTCGACTCGGCAGGGAGCGGCGGCTGCGAGAACGCGCAGGACTGCGATGGCGGCGTCTGCGTGTCCGGCTCCTGCTGCGCGGCCGAAAACGCGTGCGGCGAGTCCTGTTGCACGAGCGCACAGACCTGCTTCGCCAACGCCTGCGTGGTGCCGGGCAAGGTCTGCCACTCTGCCGCCGACTGCGCACAGGGGCAGTACTGCGAGCTGTCGCTCGGCGACTCTCCCGACGCGGGCGCGGACTCCGGTGTTCCGATCGACGCGGCGAGCCCCGATGCCGCCCTGGCGGATGGTTCGTCACCCGACGCAGCCGACGCCGGCAAGTACTGCACGGCATCGCCCCCCGCGGGGCGCTGCCTCGATCTCCCTCCCACCTGTCCGCAAGGCGGCGACGGCGGCACCATCGACGGCGGCGTCTGCGTGCAAACCTGCGAGTACCATCCACCCCCGGGCCAGCTGGAGGTCGTCGCGAAGTGGAAGTGGGGACCTGTCGCCTCCCAGTTCCCCAACTCCACGGACATCTGGTCCACGCCGCTCATCGGGCGGATTTCCGACACCAACTGCGACGGCGTCGTGGACGCGCTCGATCCACCCAACGTGGTGTTCGTCTCGGGCAATGCCAAGGGAACCTGCTGCCACTGCACGGGCGACGCCGTGAGCCAGTGCAAGACCGGAGTCCTGAGGATGCTGGACGGTCGCACGGGGCAGGAGGTGTGGTCCCTGCGCAAGGCGAGTGCGAGCTCGGTGGGGTTCGCGGCCATGACGATGGCCATCGGCGACGTCGACGGGGACGGCCGGATGGACATCGTGGCGGCGACCGGCGAAGGATTCGTCGTGCTCGTGGACGCGGAAGGCAACGTGACGCGGACGAGTGACAAGCCAATTCCGGGGAATGGGGCGGAGACGTTCGGCTGGGGAGGCGGGCTGGCGTTGGGGGATATGAACGGCGACGGCTTCCCGGAGATCGCCTTTGGTGCGACGGTATTCACGACCGACACCGGGGGTATCACGCTCAAGTTCACCGGGGCGCACGGCGATGGGTCTTCGAATGTGGCGGCGACGAGCCTGAGCACGTTCGTGGATCTCGACGGGGACGGGAAGTTGGAGCTGCTGGCGGGCAAGACGGCCTACCGGTTCGACGGCACGGAGTTGTGGAATCGAGCGGACCTGAGCGATGGTTTCCCCGGCGTGGGAGACCTCGACGCCGACGGGTCGCCGGAGGCGTTGCTGGTGACGGGGGGCAAGCTGTACGTGCTCGAGGGGAGCACCGGGGCCACGGAGTTGGGGCCGGTGTCGCTGGGGAGTACGGGCTTCGGCGGTCCCCCCACGGTGGCCGACTTCGACGGCGACAAGCGGCCCGAGATCGGCGTGGCCCAGCAGCAGCAGTACACGGTCGTCAAGCCCGACTACGGGAAGGTGACTCTCGACATCCTTTGGCAGACGCCCAATCACGATCTGAGCTCCTCGGTCACCGGATCGAGCGTGTTCGACTTCGAGGGGGACGGCAAGGCGGAGGTGATCTACGCGGACGAGTGCTTCCTGTGGGTCTACGACGGTTCGACGGGGAATCCGCTGTTCGCGACTCCGACGACTTCGTTCACGGGCACGGAGGCGTCGTTGGTGGCGGACATCGACGGCGACGGCCATGCCGAGATTCTCATGGGGTCGAATGGAGCGGACCCGAGCGCCTCGGGGTGGAAGTGCGATGTCCCTCCCTGGAACCAGCCCGCCGCGGGGCGACCTGCGTGGACTCCGCCTGCGGGGGCCTCGGCCTATCGCGGCCTGACGGTCTTCGGGGACAAGTCCAACGGTTGGGTCGGCACACGAACGATCTGGAATCAGCACACCTACCACGTCAGCAACATCTGCGACTCCCGGGACAGCGCGTGTGACGCCCCCAACGTCTACGGCTCCATTCCCAAGCACGAGAAGCCCAACTGGGCGGTCCCGTGGCTCAACAACTTCCGCCAGAACGTGCAGGACAAGGGGCTCTTCGACGCCCCCGATGCGACCGTTTCCCTGACCGTCCCTTGCGTCACCCCCGTGACGCTCCACGCCTCCGTGCGCAACCTCGGACAGGCGCTCCTCCCCGCAGGCGTCGAGGTCGGGTTGTTCGTCCGCAAGGCCGGGATCGAAACCCTGCTCTCTCAGGCCAAGACCGACGCGCCCTTGTTCCCCGGCCAGGTGAAGGTGCTCGAGTACGTCACCCAGGCCGCCGATGCCGTCACCTTGAAGGACGTGTTCTTCGCGAAGATCCTGGTGGACTCCCAGAATCTCACCTTCCACGAGTGCAGACAGGACAACAACACCTCTGCCGACGTCCTGGCCAACTGCCAGTCGGTGCAGTGAAGTGCGACGACCATGACTCATTCGCTCCGCCTACCCCTCCACTTCCTTGCCCTGTGCGCCCTCGGCGCCGTCGCCCTCTCCGGATGTGGTTCGGAGTCCGAGTCCGGCTGGGCACCGAACGCTCAAGACGCCGGGACCGATGAGGCGGGGCCCGACGGGGCGGCGCAGGATGCGCCATCCTGCGTGGCAACGACCTGCGCGTCGTCGGCGGCGGAGTGCGGAATGGCCCCCGACGGGTGCGGCGGTACGCTTTCCTGCGGTGATTGCCCTGCAGGGGAGTTCTGCGGCGGCGACGGACCGAATCGCTGCGGCAGCGTCCCCTGTACGCCCAGGACCTGCGCGGGGCTCCCCGGCGCCTGCGGCGTGCTCTCCGACGGCTGCGCCGGGACGATCTCCTGTGGAGACACGTGCGTGGCGCCCGCGACGTGTGGCGGGGGAGGCGTCCCCGGGCAGTGCGGCTGCGCTCCGAAGGGATGCAGTCCGGGTGCCGACTGCGGCCTGCTCGACGACGGCTGCGGGCAGGTGGTCGATTGCGGCAAGTGCTCGGCGGGATGGGAGTGTGGTCTGTCGCTGCCGAATCTGTGCGCTCCCTGCGGCGGAGTGGGATTGCCCTGCTGTGCGGGAACGGCCTGCTCCCAGGGATACTGCCATTCGGGTCGCTGCGAGCCGAACCCCACCTCGCAGGAGGAGTACGGTGACGGCAACGGCTGCGTGGATCTTGCCGCGGCGCATCCCGCGCCAGGATATCTGGTCCGCGTCACGGTCACCGGGCGACCCTTCGCCGAGGCCCATCGATTCTGCCTGCACGCGAGCTGCCCCGGAGCCGTCGCCTTCGAAACCTCCGACTCCCCCTACGTCCTCGGCGCCGATGGAACCTTCACCAAGGCCATCCCCTCCGACGCCCCCATCGCCGACTGCAACTTCGACATGCTCGGAGAGTGGGAGTGCTGGTTCGTCGTCGATGGTGTGGAGTCCAACCACGGCGGTGGAGTCGGATTCAACTCCCTCTGCCCGTCCGTAGCCACGTGCGCCATGGCCAAGTCGTTCTGCCCCGCGGGCGGATGAGCTTCGGAAAAGAGGCCGAGATCAGTCGCCGGGCCAGAGGGAGATCGGCTGCGTGGCGAGCTGCGCGAGGTGCTCGAGGGCCGGCGGGTACTGCGCCGCAAACGCCGAGAATCGCCCGGCGGGCATGCGCAGCACGACCGCGTCTCCGCTCGCACGAATCGTGCGCTCCGCATTCTGCCGCGTGAGCAGCGACTCGTGGCCGAAGATCGTGCCGGGCGGCATCGACGCCACCAGCCCGCCTTCCTCGATGTCGAAATCTCCCATCAACGCGACATAGAGGGCATCGGTGCGCTTGCCTGCCTTCTGCAGCACTGTGCCGGGCGCAGCCCGTCGCACCTCGAACATCCGGGCGATCTCCCGACGCTGTTCCATGTCGAAGGCAGCGAAGAGCGAGGAGGTCTGCAGCAGGTTCGCAACGAGCCGTCCGACGAGCAGACCGAACAGCAAGTTGCTCAGCTCCGGCCACTTGGGGATGATCCGATTCAGGTCCGACACCTGCACCTCGAGCAGCACGGCGTGACCCCGGGAGCGAACGTCGGCCTGTCGCTTGCCGCTCTTGAGCAGGCACGCTTCGCCGAAGACCTGTCCCGCCGCGAGCTCCACGCCCCCGGTCTGGTGCAAAGGCAGGGACACCCGCACGGCTCCTTCGGCGATGATGTACAGCGCCGTCGCCCTCGCGCCCTTCCTCACGACCAGCTCGTCGTCCTGCGGATCCAGACGGCGCGCCGCCACCGCGAGCTCGGCGAGCGCGCGCTGCGGAATGCTCGCCAGCAGCGCCGTCGCGGAGAGCTTCGACACCCATGCGGCCGTGGGATTCGGCGGAGGCAGCTTCGGCGTGGCCGCCGGCTGCTGCACCACCGATATGGCCTCCATGTCGCTCGCGTCCACCCAGTCCATGTCCGCGAGATCGAGATCGTCGAAGCGCACCTCGTCGTCGGATGCATCGCGCGCACGTTCCAACTTCGGCGCCGCGCTCACCGCAGCCGGGACTGGCGCGCCCGCGGCCATGCTCAGGGGCGGACGTTCCTCTGGTGCCTCGTTGGAGGCGATCTCGAGGGCGGGTTCGGGCAACCTCGCCTCGGCGACGGGTTGGGGCGGCGCTGCGAGCGCACGAGGAGTTGGTTCCACCGGTTTGGGCGGCACGGCCGAGCGCACGGGAGGTGAGGGGGGCACGCGCGCAGCAGCAGGGAGCTCCGTTGCCTTCGCTCGCAGTTGCTTCGCGGCGTCCTGATCGATCTTCGACAGGATGTCCGTGCGCTGCGGATTCACCGACACGATGAGCTTGGCCAGGGCGACGGCGCGCGGCAGGAATCCCTGACGGACGAGGACCTCGAGGGAACGCATCCACGCAGCCTCTGCGTCCGTCTTCTTGCCCGCCTTGAGCAGCGCGTCACCGAGCCGCTGCGGCCAACGCGGCTCGGCGGGCTCGCACTGCTCCAGCCCCTGGAGCGCAGCAATCACGTCCTTCTGGCGCCCCTTGTCGATCGCTCGATCGAGGGCGTCGCGCAACTGCCTTCCCTTGTCCTGCTCTGCCATGGATCTCCCCTGATATCGCCAAGCCTAGCTCGAATCGTCCTCGCCTGGAACTCCTGCCTCCCGCTGTCGGCGTCCCTTGCAGCCCCAAGCCGACCGGATATCGTGCCCCCATGCTGCGTCGGGCTGCCCTCCTCCTTCCTCTCGCCGTCGTCGAGACCCTGTCCCTGCTCTCCTGCTCGTGTCCGCCTGCGCGTGCTCCGTGCGCGGCCGCTCCCGCAGCCTCTTCCGCTGCCGTCACGGAGCCTCCTCCGCCTCCGCCGTCGTATGTGCTGATCGGGCGCAAGGACGGGGTGGGGAAGGGCGCCAACTTCCTGTCTCACGACGATGGCGGTGTGTTCGTGGGAGGGAGAAGGATCGGACGTCGCGGTCTGACTCCCCAGCTTTCCGACGACGTGACCTCCAATCCCCTAATCGGAGCGGCCCGCGCTCCCGGCTTCGCTGGCGGGGAATGGCTGTTCTGGAACTCCAACGCGATCTTCTCCTCGCCCACCTTCCTTGCCCCGCTGCAGCCCGTGGGCGGGCTGGACGGCCGCGTGAGCCACGTGTCATTCGCTCCGTCGTTCGCCCTGGTGCGCTTGCACAGCGGCGACCGCTTCGCCTGGGATCTGCGCGCGCGAAAGCGCGTGAAGCTGTCGCCTCTCGGGCTGGTGGATGTGGCCGCGCTCGAAGACGGCAGGGTGGCTGCGGTGTTCGAGGCCGGGCGTTCCGCGGTGTCCATCGACGGCGGCAAGACCTGGAAGGACACCAGTGAGCGGGTGGCTCCGCATGCGACGGGCCTGGAGGAGCGCGACGGCGAGCTGTGGCTGCAGAGCGCGGAGGGACCGGTGTACCGCGTGGCGAAGGACGGGAACCTCGAGCAGCACGTGTCGATCCCGGTCCCACAGCCGCCGCCGAAGGATCCGCGATGGACGATCGCCGAGGAGCCTCTCGAGGCGGCGCTGCGCCGCGGAGTGACCGTGGATGAACGCACCGCCGCCGTGGAGGTGCAGGGCGCGATCGCGCGCGTCGATCTGCGTTCCGGCGCCCTGCTCGACGTGACCCGTCGCGTGCTTCCGTCGCGAACCACGTGCGATATGGTTCGTATGGCGAATCAACTCGTGCTCGCCTGCAGGGGGGGCAAGGCCTCCGTCGTCGCCGTCGCCTCACCCTTCGGCGAGCCCGTCATCGAGAAGACCTTCCACGTCGAGGGCTCCTTCGCCGCGTCCGAAGACACGCTCGTCTTCCATGGCCCCTGCGAAGGACCGCAGAGACCGGGGGCCGGCGCCTGCGTGCGACGCGCCGGGAGCTGGAGCCCGGTCGGTGTCGTGGAGGAAGACGCCGGCGTCGATGCCGCAGACTCGTCCATCGCCGTCGCGGTAGCGCGCTGGATCCCCGGCCCCGGAGGAGCGCTGCTCGGCTTCGTCCATCATCCCACGCCCGCGTTCTTCGATCCGGTCTCGGGCACCGTCATGCAGTGCAAGCGGGACAACAACATCCGCTATCTGGATGGGCTCCGATCCATCGGGCGAAACCCCGTGGACCGCAGCTGGGTGCTCGGGCGCGACGGGCGCTTGCGTGGATGGAGTCGCGACGGCGCGATCGTCATCGACCCCGCCAAGGACTGCGCGCTCATGCCCTCCGCTTTCGACTACTCGACCTTGCTCACCGCGGGGGAGCGCGCTCTGGGGATCGACGCAGCGGGGAGGTTCTGGCAGTCGAAGGACTTCGGCGCGAGCTGGTTGGAGGTCGAGGCGCCCCCATGGTCCGACCGCACCACGGCGCCTTCCTCCTGCAGCGAGGTTGGCTGCGTGACCGGCGCGTGGGGACGTCTGGGCTGGCCCGAGCGCCCGCCCCGAGAGCCCTCCACCCCCACCACCGTCGAGCAGCCTCCCCAACTCGGGTCGAGTCCACCTCCGGTCATCGCGTGCCGCGGCACTGGGGAATCGAAGTCGGCGGTCGCTCCTGCGCCCCATCCCGACGGCACTACCGAGCCCGGCTTTGGCGCTCGGCTGTTCGTGCGCAGGCGCGGCGACGAGCAGACCTTCCGCGTGAACTTCGGGCTGGGGGTCAACCACCCCACGGCCTCCACGGACTTCGCCTCCTTCGGTCTCGCAGCCCTGATGACCGCGAAGGTCCCCAACGTCGTCGACGGTGCGAACGGTCCCTCCCCGGCAGGCCCGGGTGTTCTCGAGAATCCCTACACCTTCCAGTTCGTCGAACCCTTCGACACGACCCTCGACGTCAAGACGATCGTGCTCAGACTGCGTCAGCTTGGCGACGGTGCGGGTCTGCACCGGCAGGGATTGCTCACGATGACCTCGGACGGCGAGCGTTTTGGAGTGCCGGTCATGGGGCAAGCGCCTGGCAGGAGCGATGGATTGCTGCTGCCCATGGAGGGGCCGATCTGGGTGTGGGTGCGTTCGGCCGGGCACAGGCAACCCGCGGTGGTGCTCGCGCTCTCGATGGAGCAGACGGACTTCGGCGACATCATGGGTGCCGCGGCGATTGGGGAAGACAAGCTCGCTGCGGTGATGGTGTCGGCGGACGGGGAGGCTCGCGTGGTCGAGTTGTCGCCGGGGCGTTCCAGGGTGATCGCGACGGTGCCTCCGCCGCCGAGGTCCACGGAGTATCCGGGCAACGTCGATGCGATCGGCGTGGATTCGACGGGGGGCATTGCGCTGATCAGGATGCCCTCAGGTTCCCAGATACCGACGGAAGACGATCCGGCGTGGTTGATCCGTGGCGCAGACGCGCTGAAGCCGTTGGCGCCCTGGTTCACCCTGCAGACGGCGGACACGGCGGCGTGCCTGGGGGACAGCTCGGGGCACCGAGCGATTCTCCAGTTGCGGCAACGATGGCTGCGGCTCCGGACGGGCGATCTGCGGGGCGGCGACGTGGCTCCGATGATGGCGATGGTTCGCTGGTCTGCGGAGCGGGTGTGTCTCGAAGCGATGATGACGACGGGTCCCGAGCTGGAGCTGCGCGGCACCACTCTCGCGCCCGCGTACATCGCGCGCTTCGCAGGAAAGCCCGTGGCGGCAAGGCGGAGCTTCGACTCCGGTGCCGAGTACGGATCCTCGCTGGCCTGCACCCTCGAGCCCCCCCGTCCCTGACGATTGCATCCGCTCGAACCTGCGACGTCGATAGCCTTCGTTGACGCGGCTTGCCCACCGCGATAGTTGATCACCGGGGTTCTATTCGTTCACATGGAGTCCTTGGGCAACCGGCACCAGCCACTACCCGACTCGAAGCGGTTCCGGATCGCTCGCTGTCTCGGCGAGGGCGGGATGGGCGTGGTCTACGAGGCCTTCGACGCCGAGCAGAACGCCCGGATCGCGATCAAGACGCTGCGCGCCGTCTCCCACGAGGACGCCAGCCGTCTCAAGCGCGAGTTCCGCGCCCTGCAGGACCTCCGGCATCCCAACCTCGTCACTCTCGGCGAGCTCATCGAAGAGGGCGGCACCCTCTTCTTCACCATGGAGCTGATCATCGGGTGCCACTTCCTCGAGTACGTCCGGCCCACCAATCGGGGCCTGCTCGCCGATCCGGATCAGCGCGACCAGAGCGGCGTGCAGCGGCCGATCTACGAGACCATGCGAGTGCCCGAGGTCGGCATGCTCTCGATGCCGCGCGACGTCGTGCCGCAGCAGGAGCGCGTGCGGGTCGTCGATGTCGGTGGGCCGGTGTCCGAGTGCGCCGAGACCTTGGCAATGCCTCCCCTGCACGATCTGCCCCCCGCGATGTTCCATGAGGATCGGCTGCGAAGCAGCCTCGCGCAGCTCACCTCCGCCCTCATTGCCGTCCATCAGGCCGGCAAGGTCCACCGCGACGTCAAGCCCTCCAACGTGCTCGTCACCGCCGGCGGGCGCCTCGTGATGCTCGACCTCGGGCTGGTGACGGACCTGCAGCACCAGACGGGAATGACCGAGCGAGCGGTGGTCGGAACCGCGGCCTACATGTCCCCCGAGCAGGCTGCCTCCAAGCCCGTGGGGCCCGAGTCGGACTGGTACTCGGTCGGGGTGATGCTCTACGAGGCGCTGACCGGAGAGCTCCCGCACGACGGTCCGGCGCTCAAGATGCTGATCGACAAGCAGCGCGAAGAGCCTGTCCCGCCCTCGCAGCGCGTGTGCGGCGTGCCTCGCGATCTCGAGCAACTGTGCCTCGAGCTGCTCCGCTTCGAACCTTCCTCTCGCCCGTGCGGAGAGGCGATCCTGGGCAGCCTCGGCGTGCGCTCGCCCGCTTCCTCTCCCGTCCGCAGCTCCACCCAGTCCAACGGTCCCCCCTTCGTCGGTCGCGTCGAGCAGCTCGAGTCCTTGCTCTCCGCGTTCGATTCGGCCCGCGCAGGCGAACCCATCGCCGTCCTCGTCTACGGCGAATCCGGCGTCGGCAAGAGCGCTGTCGTCCGACGCTTCCTCTCCGATCTCTCCAAGCGGTTCCCCGATTGCGTCGTGCTCTCCGGACGATGCTACGAGCGCGAGGCGGTGCCCTTCAAGGCGGTCGACGATGTCCTGGATTCCCTTGCGAGCTACTTGCAGCGGCTGCCGGCGGCCGAGGCGGCGACGCTTGTGCCGCGCAAGGCGGGCCTGCTTCCGGCTGCATTCCCCGTGCTGCGCAGGGTCGGCGTGCTCGCCGACGCTCCCATCGTCACCATCGCCGATCCCCAGGAGAACCGCGCCCGCGTCTTCGGTGCCCTGCGCGAAATGCTCACCCTGCTCTGCGAACGCCACCCTCTCGTCATCAGCATCGATGACCTGCAGTGGACCGACGCCGACAGCCTCGCGTTGATCTCCGAGCTGCTCCGCTCCCCCGACGCTCCACCCCTGCTCCTGCTCGCTACGTGGCGCACCGTCGTTGAAGACCCCAAAGACCCCGCGTTCCCGATTCCCCCTCTCCCCGGAAGCGTCCGCCACATGCACGTCGGCCCGCTCCCCGATGACGAGGCTCGCGACCTCGCGTGGCGAATCGCCAAGATTGCGGGCGGCAGCCCCATCGACCGCGGAGCCTGGGATGCCGTCGTCGAAGAGGCCGGCGGCCATCCCCTGTTCATCGACGAGCTCGTCCGTCACGTCGTGCTCGGCGGCGGCGTGCCCGCTCGCAACCAGGCAGACCCGGCGCACGTGCGTCTCGACGAGGCCTTGTGGGAGCGCGTGTCGGGGCTCGACGAGTCGTCGCGACGTCTGCTCGAGGTCGTGTCGATCGCCGGGTTTCCCATTCCCCAGGAGCTGGCAGCCCTCGCGGCCGACCTGCCCCTCGGAGAAGTCACGCGCAATGCGTCCTTTCTGCGCGTCGCAAATCTCGTGTGCACCGCAGGCCCGCGACGCACCGACACGATCGAGCCGTTCCACGATCGCGTTCGCGAAGCCGTGGTGTTCAACATGCCCGCCGACGCGAAGAAGGCGTGGCACCGGCGATTCGCAAGGGCGTTGCTCACCAGCGCCGAAGCCGACCCCGAGGCCCTCGCCATTCACTTCCAGGCTGCGGGGGAGCTGGACACTGCTGCACGCTATGCCGAGCGGGGCGCGGACCGCGCTGCCGAGGGGCTCGCCTTCGACCGCGCTGCCAGCCTCTATCGTCTCGCCCTGGAGCTCGGAAAGCATGCGCCGGCCGAGCGCAGGAGTCTGCTTACGCGGTTCGGCGACGCCCTCGCCAACGCCGGGAGCGGCGTGGAGGCCGCGGAGGCGTACCTGTCGGCGCTCGACGGTGCGAAGGAGTCCGAGGTCCTCGAGTTGCGACGGAGCGCTGCGGAGCAACTGCTGCGCAGCGGCAAGATCGACGAAGGCCTGGATCAGCTTCGCGCGGTCTTGCAGCGCATCGGCGAGTCCTATCCACGCAGCCCAGCCCAGGCCCTCGCCGCCCTGGTCGTGCGACGCGCGGAAATCAGGCTTCGAGGCCTCGGCTTCACCGAACGTGACACCAGCCAGATCCCCGCTGCCGAGCTGACCCGCATCGACGTCTGCCACACCGTCGCCAAGCTCGTCGGCGTCGTCGACACCATCAGCGGCTCGCTCTTCCAGACCCGCGAGGTCCTGCTTGCGTTGCGCGCTGGGGAACCTTCCCGCGTCGCCCGCGCCCTCGGCGTCGAAATCGCCTACGTCAGCATCGGCGGCGGCAAGTCCGCTCGACGCACCGAGCAGCTCATTGCGACAGCCACCGAGCTTGCCGAGCGCACCGGCGATGTCCACGCCAAGGCCATCGTCCGCATGTCCGATGCGCTTGCGTGTTTCCTGTCGGGCCGCTGGCGCGAGGGGCAGCTCAAGGCCGAGCAGGCCGAGTCGATGCTCCGCACCCACTGCACGGGATCCTTCTGGGAACGCAGCACCACGGTCTTCGTCGCCACGGGAGCGCTGGCCTATCTGGGCGACATTCCCGAGCTCGCCGCGCGAGCCTTCCAGGAGTGGCGCGACGCCGAAGATCGCGGCGACCTGTACGCCGCCCTCAATGTCTGCAGCGGTTCCCAGAACATCGCCTGGCTCGCGCTCGAATCCCCCGAAGCCGCCCGGAACGTCACCGAAACCGCCATCCGCAAGTGGTCCAGAAGCGGCGTGCACCTGCAGCACTACAATGACATGTTCGCGCAGGCCAATATCGACCTGTTCGAAGGCAAGTGCCGCGATGCCTCCGACCGCATCGCTCGCGCCTTCCGCCTCGCCGAAGAAGCCCGCCTCCTCGACATCCAGCAGAATCGCGTCGAGATGCTCGATCTTCGCGGCCGCGCCGCCATCGCCTCCCTCTCCGATCGCCCCTCCGACTCCCGACGCCTCATCGCTGTCGCAACGGAATCCGCCGAACGCATCCGCCGTGAGCAGGTGTTCTGGTCCAATCCCCTCGCCGATCGCCTCGAGGGCTGCATCCGCATCGCATGCGGCCGCGACCGCGAGGCCGCTGCCCTGCTGCGCAAGGCGATCTCGGGCTTCGACTTCGCGGAAATGGGGCTCTTCAGCGCGGTCACCCGACGCTGCCTCGGGCGTGTCGTCGGCGGCGAGGAGGGCCGGTGTCTCGCGGGCGAGGCCGATGCCTGGATGGGCAGAATGGGAATCGAATCGCCCGACCGATTTGAGGCGATGTACTGCCCCTCCTCCCTGCGTTTCTGAGCGCGCCTCCCTGATACGATTTGTTCCACGCCCTGGTACCGCTAGGTGCCACGACGGACTGTCCCCGCGACTCTGCGCGGCGCGTTTCCGCGCAGAAGCAAGGCTGCCGCGAGCTCGGCCCCCCCGCTCCCATCGATTGCGTGGTCTCCGTCGTCGTCGGCATGCTCCACGGGCTCCACGCCGCCCACCAGGCCCTGGACGAAAAGGGGAAACCCTCTCGGTGTCGTGCCTCGCGACGTCTCTCCCCAGAACGTGCTCGTGGGCGCCGATGGTGTCCCCCGTCTCGTGGACTTCGGTGTGGCAAGAGCAGCTACCGCTTCCCGCGTCGGCGATTGGGTCCTCGAGATCGCCTCCGACCGTCTCCGCGATCGCGACCGCACCATCGCCAGGATCGAGTCGCAATCCCGCCGTGCGACGCCGCTCCAGCCTGCTCCATGAGGTTGCCCGCAGCCGCGCCTCGCTCACCCGCGCCACTCCGAGCCAGGTGCCGTTCCTGCTCCCCAGATCCCGCAGCATCACGCCATCCGTCGTCGTCCGCAGCTCGCAGTGCGCCGCGCTCACCTCGTTGTCGTTCAGGCAGAGCCCGGCCGAGGGATCCCGCCCAGCCGTGAGCCCCTCCGGTCCGATGGGGACCTCCGCAATCCCCGGGGCGGAGAGCGTACCGCCGCGGACGAGGGCGACGGGACGGCGCACCAGGTCGCAGAATCGAGCACCATCGGCGGCATCCTGGCTTCGACTGCGGTGGGCAACAACCGGTGGCGCGGAGAGAGGGCTCAGGGGATCACGAAGTCCCGAACCACCGCCATGTGCTGCATGTTCAGTGCAGCCGAGTCGGTGGAAAGGGCAGGCGACAAGTCGTCAATCGGTGTGTAGTTGCGCGTGTCCACCACCAGCCCGTTGGGGAACGTGTTGGCGCCGATCACCACCGACACCTCCAACGGATCCAGCGCCGTGCTCGCGAGCACCCAGTCGTACGGCAACTGCCGCTTGGCGTTGGTGTTGGAGTTGTTTTTCTGATCCACGGGCCAGGGTCCGACAGTCACGAACCGCGCATCCAGCGTGTCGTAGCAGCTCTCGGTGCGAGTCTGCGTATTGAAGTCGCCGCCGATCACCACCAGGGCGTCCATCGACGGCATCTGGGCATTGATGTATCCCAACAAAGCGGTGGCCTCGGCATTCCGCTCTCCCGCAGTCCCCGAGTTGAGCAGGTGCACGCTTACGGCCAGCAAATCCTTCGGACCCGGCAGGTCGATCCGCGCCCACGCGAAGCCCCGATCCATCACCTCCGGATCGTCCCACGTCCCCCCCTCGGCGATCGGATAGCGGCTGATCACGCCGTTGGGAATCAGCGCGCCGGTCTCCCGATAATAGGCAAACGACGGATCGAATGTTTCGTCCACGAACCCGCGAATCGCAGTGGGCGTGTTGTCGCCGTACTTGAACTCCTGAATCAGCACGACGTCGGCGTGAATCCCCTGCAGGATCCGCTTGCCGTGCCCGGGGTCCCACGACTGGCCGTTGGCGCTCGTCAGGTTCGCCGCGACGATGCGCAGCTTCGTCGGTCCCGACGCCTCCGGCTCCACATCGGGCGCTGCGTCCGACTCCACCTCGGGCGCAACATCCTGCGTCCCGACATCCTCCGGCGAGACGTCCTGCGTCGAGACGTCGTCCTGCACCACGTCATCCTGTGCCGCGTCGCCCAAAGCGTCTGGTCCGGTGTCGGCCACCGCGCTATCGTCGTCGGCTCCGTCCGGCGCCTCCGCGTCTGCGGTCTCCTCGTCCGAGGCATCCGTGGACGCCTCCGGCTTCGACGCGTCTGCACCTCCGCTCCCGGCCTTTCCATCCGCGCGATCGGCCGCAGCGTCGGCGATGGTCTGAGGGTCAGGGGTCTCGTCGCCACCGCACCCCGCCGCCAGGAGGCTGAGGGGGAGAGCGAGGGCAAGAGCTCGGAAGACGCTTCCAGTGCGGGTCATCGATCGGGTCACCTGGGGTGGATTCTTCGAGCTTCGAACCTTGCATGTTTCCTGCGGCACGTCGAATACGTCCCGCGTCTTTCCCTCCCCAGGCCCGGGTGCGCGGTCCGGCCTGGTCTGCGGAGGGAGCGGTTTCGTGTTGATGTGCGTGTCGCCCTGATGCCAACCTCCACCGCGACGCGCGCTTCAGCGCGTCATCCCAGCCATGCGGACACCGAGCGTCTCAGGATGATGATCGATCGGAGCTTCAGCACCGAGGAGGTCCTGCGGGACGGGACGCGGGTCACTGTGAGGGCGATTCGTCCGGAGGATTCCTCCGGGCTTCGCGAGGGGTTCGGCCGGCTGTCGGCGGTGTCGCGGTATCGGCGCTTCCTGTCCTCGCAGACGGAGTTGAGCTCCTCGGCGCTCGACTATCTGACCCGTGTGGACTTCCACGACCACGTCGCGCTGGTGGCCTACGGGCGAGCTCGCGAGGGGCAGCCCGTGACGGGGTTGGGGGTCGCCCGGTTCATCCGTCTCGCCGACGAGCCCGAGGTGGCCGAAGCGGCCGTGACCGTGATCGACGCAGTCCAGGGGCGCGGCCTGGGCAAGGTGCTGCTGCGGCTCCTTACCCAGGCGGCGATCGAACGCGAAATCCGCGTCTTCCGCGCCGAGATCCTGCGCGACAACCTCCCCGTCCAACAAATCCTCCACTCCGTCGGCGTCAGACTCTGCGATACCCACGGACCCATCCAGGTCGTCGAAGTCGATCTCCCCCCCCCGGACGGTGCCTGAGACTCCGGCGCGACGGCGTCACGGCGACGCGATCGTCAGCTCCGCGACCTGATCGCCTTCGTGCGACGCGGGCAACACCGTCGCCACGTCGGTGCCGCAGGCGAGCGAGGTTCGCACGACTCCCGGGTGCTGCGCGATGAAGGTCATCGTGTAGCCGGTGGCGTAGATGCGCTGGCTCTTGTCGTCCCAATGAGGGTCGATGAGGTCGATCGACTCCAATCGAGCCGCCGGGGAAGGCCCCACGACACGAGTGCAGTCGAAGCCGAAGAACCCTGACGCGCGACGGGCTCCGGCGTTCGACTCCGGCCCGCACCAGAACGCGTCGTCCACGGGAAGGCCGCCAGTCTGGTCGTACTTCGTGATCTCGGAGAAGCGCACGGCATGACGAATGCTCGCGCCCGCAGGGGCGGCCACCACGATGTGATCGGCCTTGTCGTTGTCGTCCACGCCGTAACCCGCCTCGCCCGTGCGCAGCAGGATGCAGCCTCCGGCAACAGGCTCGGCGTCGGAGGACAGGGTCACGGTGAAGTCGGCGAGCACGCCATGGACCTGCGATGGATCATAGGATTCGATGGTGCAGCCGCGCAGCGACGCGGCGACTGCCGCGAGCGTTACGAGCCGCCATGCCATTGCGACACCCATGATGGGGGCGATGGTAGCAGAAAGAGCGGCGTCGAGTCAGCCCGGCCATGCGAACGACGGGTCGCGAACGCGACCCCATCGTCACAGCTCCCAGGCAATGCGCAGGAGCGTCTCCTGGAAGTGCCGGGCGGTCTGGAACCGCTGCGCGGGCTTCTTGGCGAGCGCCTTGAGCACCGCGCGCTCGACTGCCCCGGGAATCGACGCTTCGAGCTCGCGCAACGAAGGCGGAGGATTGGTCAGGTGCTGGACCATCGTCTCGTACTCGTTTCGCCCCTCGAACGGAACCCGTCCGGTGAGCATCTGGAACAGCAGCACGCCGCAAGCGTAGACATCGCTGCGCTGGTCGAGCTTCTCGGCTGCGCACTGCTCCGGCGACATGTACGCGGGCGTGCCGAGGGCGACGCCGTGGCGCGTGAGGCCTGCGGTGACGTCGGCGCCGGGCTTGGGCGCATAGATCTTGGCGAGACCGAAGTCGAGGACCTTGACGTGCTCTCCGGGCGGCAAGCCGAGGATGACGACATTCTCGGGCTTCAAGTCCCGGTGAAGGATTCCCAGATGGTGAGCCAGGGAGAGGACGTCGCAGATCTGTGCGGTCAGATCGAGGGCGCGCCAGGGAGGCAACCGTCCCTCGGCGGCGATCAGCGACGCGAGATCGCGGCCCAGCAACAGCTCCATCACCATGTACGGAAGGCCGTGATCCACGCCGTGGTCGAGGACGATCACGGCATTGTCGTGGGCGACGGACGCAGCGGTCCTGGCCTCGAGGCGGAAGCGTTTGACGAACGAAGGATCGGCGGCGAGGGTCGGGTGCAGGACCTTGACGGCGACCGGATTGGGTGAGCCTTCGACGGCGGCTCGGAAGACGCAGGCCATTCCCCCGGCGCCGATGAAGTGCGTGAGGCGATAGCGCCCCCCGAGCACGCGGCCCAGCAACAGCGAGGGATTGTCCATGGGATGACTTCGCCGCCAGTGTACTTCGCTGCGGCGCCCCGGGCGAGCTTCAGCCCCGCTTGCCGTTCGCCTTGCCCGGCTGCACGAGCTGCACGAACAGTTGGAACATCTCGTCCTCGTCCGGCGTCACCATCCCGTCGGCCCGGATCGTCTCCCGTGCGGCATCCACGAACAACTGACGATGCGCGGCGGGGATCCGTGCCGGATCCACCTCTTCGATGGGAGGCGGCACTCGCAACCATCCCCGCACCTGCTTCTTCTCCTCCTCGGTCAGGCCGAGCTTGGAGGCCATCTTGTCGACGAACTTCCGCTCGGCGTCCTGGACCTCGAGGTCTGCCCAGGCGAAGGAGCAGACGAACTTCATGAGATGCAGTCGGTCTTCTTTGGAGAGCTTGCGGAGCATGGGGGGCACCGTAAGCGGATCGTGACCGGAGGGCAACCCCGGACCGGGACGGCGTGAACGGTTGCGCACGAAACATCCGGGGGCGTGGATTCTCGATCGACCGCCTCCAGATCGTGCTAACGACACACCGTTTTCCATGAGACCTCTGAGACTCCAGGCCGCCTGCCTGGGAACCCTGGTTGCGCTGTGCTCGACGCCCGCCCTCGCGGACGAGCTCACCGCCTTTGGTGCCGGCGCCCGCTCGGTGGGCATGGCCGGCGCCGGAGCGGCGCTGATCGACGACTCCTACGCTGTCCACGCGAATCCCGCCGGCATGGCCTTCGGACAGCCCGGTGTGTCCGTGGGATTCGTCGGCGCAGTCAATCGACTCAAGACTCGACTCTCCGATCGTCCCGCGGGCTATGACCTGCCCGACCTCGGCGCCTCGTCTCCAGCCATCCCGTCGCGCTATCGCCTCTCGGCTCGCGGCTCCCAATCCCGTGCCCCAGGCTTCTCCGGTTTCACCGTCGGCGCCACCATCTCCGCTGGCATCGACTGGCTCCGCCTCGGAGTCCTCGCCTTTATCCCCACTACCGGGATCGGCAACCAGAACTCCTTCTATTCCGACGAGCGGGAGCAGTACTTCTCGAACTCCGTGCACCAGGCGATCTACGGCGAGCGCCTCTCGACGCAGCAGACGCTGATCGCCGGCTCGGTCCGCCCCCTGCGTTGGCTGTCCATCGGCGCCGGCATGCGCTTCGCCATCGAGACCCGCTCCAACAACCACGTCCTCGTCCCGAGCCAGGCCAACAACTCGGTCCAGTACATCGACATGCGCACCGAGACCGGTGTCGATACTGCCCCGCTCGTCTCCGCCGCAGCTCGCTTCCTCGACGACCGCCTCCGCTTCTCGCTCACCTGGCGCGGTGAGCTCCAGTCCTCCCTTCGCGGTGCCAATACCGTCCAGATCAACGGCTTCCAGGGCACTCCGCAGTACCCCTTCAGCCAGCCGATGAACATCGTCGCAGAGCACGCTCCCCACCAGCTCAACCTCTCCGCCGCCTGGGCCCAAGGCTCCTTCGCCGCCGCGCTCGACACCACCTGGAGCCATTGGTCCGGATACCGCGATGACACCGATCGCGTGGCCGGTTTCCACGACACCCTCTCCGTCGCAGTCGGAGTGGAGGGGCGCCTCGCAAAACGCTCCCTGGTCCGCGGCGGCATCGGATACCGCCCGTCGCCCGTGCCCGAGCAGACCGGCAGGACCAACTACGCCGACAACTCCATGTGGATCCTCGGCCTCGGGCTCAGCCAGGAGGTCATGATCGCAGGCATGACCCTCGACGTATCGGCCTTCGGACAACTGCAGGCCGCGGTGCCGCGCTCCCACACCAAGGCGTTCTCCTCGAGCGCACCGGCGTGTGCCGATGGCGTCACTGCGCTATGCGACGAGATCCCCGATGACACGAAGGACCCGGCGACCGGCAAGACGATGCCCGAGGCGCAGGGGCTGCAAACGGGCAATCCCGGGTTCCCGGGGTGGTCGAGCGGGGGATGGGTCGCCGCCGCCGGTGTGCAGGTCTCCTGGAGGTACCGATGAGCTCCATGCCTCTGCGCTCGAGCGCACTCTCCGCCCTTGCGTGTCTCGCGCTCGTCGCGTGCGGCGCACCGGAACCGCCCGCGGGCGACTATCCCGCTGTCTCCCACGACGCTTCTGCTGCCGATGACGTCGAAGTCGCGGATTCCGGTCCTGCCTCGGAGCTGGTCCCGGATGGCACCTGGGTCATGTGGCACGAGACCTCCACCTGCGTGAAGGTCCTCTCCATCCACCTCGAGTCCGTCACCCAGACCCTGCTGCTCGTCAAGCTCCAGTCCTCCCCCGGCGGCGTCGTGCAGCACTCCTCCCGCGACTGCCTCATCGAACAGACCCCCATCGTCGGCGTCTCCACCACCATCCCCCTCGCCGTCGTCGAGTCCATCCCTCCCCAGAACTACGTCGCAGTCCTCAGCGGCTCCCAACCGGGCGCCACCTACTCCACCCAGCGCAACGTCGAACTCTGGGCCATGAACCTCACCGATCCCGAGTTCGAGGAGCTGCCGAAGGATGCCTCGGATCCGCGGGTGTACGACCAGGACAACGACGGCAACCCCGGGGCTACCCTCATCCTGGGGGCCAATCAGTGCTCCATGTACGTCGTGCAGCGCGCGATCGCCCAGTGGAACGGCAAGGTGGAGTCGGGCACCCGCATCGCCGGGATGGGCAACAACCTCACCACGCAGATCGTGCTCGGCGCCACCGGCGGATTCTGCGCCTCGCAGTACGACACGCGGAATCCCCCCGACACCGCACGGTTCGTGATGCAGCGGGTGGACGGCCTTCACGGCGCGTTGAACCTGGACACGAACCAGGATGGCGAGGTGGATTGCGAAGAGGTGCGCGCCTACGGCAGCGCTCCCTTCGGCCCCCGCGAGCCCGACAACGCCCGCTGCGAACCCGAGCCCTGAGCCCGCTCCTCGCGTCGTTGCGCTGCCCGGCGTCTGGTGCGATCCTGCTCCGGTGACTCCAGGCACGCTCGTTCTCCGGATACTCCCCCTCATCGCAGCGGCCTCGTATTCGGCTCCCGCCGCTGCGGCCCCCGACGGCACCGTGATGGTCGAGATGCGCGATGCCGTGAAGCTCGCCACCGACTTCTACGTCCCCTCGGGCGCGGGTCCCTTCCCCGCCGTGCTCATCCGCACGCCCTATGGCAAGTCGGCCATGGATTCCATCGGCGACGGCCTGCGCGGCGTGGGCATTGCCACGATCGTGCAGGATCTGCGCGGCCGCTTCGCCTCGGAAGGGACCGATTGCGTGTTCCGCTGCGATGGAGACGGCGACCTGAAGGACGGCTACGACACGATGGCGTGGCTCGCCACGCTGCCGGCTTTCGACGGTCACCTGGTCACCTGGGGCGGCTCGGCCCTCGGCATCGTGCAGTACATGGCGGCGTCGGCCACTCCGCCTGCGCTCGACGCCATGTGGGTCGCGGTCGGTACTCCTTCGGTCTACGAACATGCCTTCTATCAGGGCGGAGCGTTCCGAAAGGAGCTGATGGAGAACTGGCTGCAGGGCCAGGGGAGCTCGTTCTTCCTGCAGGAGGTCAAGGACCACCCGGCCGGAGACCCTTTCTGGAACGCGGTGCAGACCGCGCCGGACTTCGGCGACGTCAAGGTCCCCGCGGTGCACGAGGGCGGGTGGTACGACATCTTCGCCCAGGGGACGATTGACGCCTTCGTGGGGTATCAGCATCAGGGCGGAGACGGGGCCAAGGGCAAGCAGAAGCTGATCCTCGGGCCGTGGACCCACGGGGGCATGAGAGGCACGCACCAGGGGCAGCTCGACTACCCCGCAAATGCTGTCGACCCACCGCAGAAGTTCGAGAACCTGCTGTCGCTCTGGCTCTCCCATCACCTCGGGATGTCCCCCGATCAGGCCGCGATCGATGCGATTCCTCCAGTGATCTACTACGTCATGGGCGACGTCACCGACGCGGCGGCGCCGGGCAACGTGTGGCGTTCGGCGAGCGACTGGCCGATTCCGGCCTCACCGGCGCGTTGGTACTTGCATCCCGGAAACAGCCTCGGCCCGACGTGTCCCCCGGGGGGCGCAGAGTTCGTGGAATACACTTACGATCCCGCGAGCCCGTGCCCCACCCTCGGCGGCGCCAACCTCACCATCCCCGCCGGCCCCATGGACCAGAGCCCCGTCGAACAACGCCCCGATGTCGTCCTGTGGAGCAGCGAGAGCCTCTCCCAGCCCGTCGAGGTCACAGGACGAATCCGCGCGCACCTGTTCGTCTCCATCGACACCCCGGATACCGATCTGCACGTACGCCTCACCGACGTCTACCCCGACCAACGCTCGATGCTGGTGCTCGACGGCGCCCTGCGCCTCGCAACCCGCGGCGGCTTCGCCTCCGAAGTGCCCATGACCCCCGGCCAGATCGTCGAGGCCGTCGTGGACCTCTGGAGCACTTCCATCGTCTTCAACAAAGGACACCGCATCCGGCTGTCCGTCACCTCTTCGAACACGCCCAGGTTCTTCCCCAATCCCAACGACGGCACCCGCTACGGCCAGAGCTCTGTGCCCCAGCCCGTTCACGTCAAGATTCACCACTCCGCCGAGTATCCCTCCTACGTCGAGCTGCCCGACCCGTCCATGGGACCGGTGGAGACGTGCGGCATGGACGCCGGTGCGCTCGATTCCGGGGGCGGCGGCAGTGCTGGCTCCGCGGGCGCAGGCGAGGGTGGCAGTGGGGCTCCCGATGCGGCGACCGACGCGTCCTCGGCGGGGAGCGGAGTCGCGGGGGCAGGAGCCTCCGGAGGCGAGGCTTCCGGGAGCTGGGACGACGACAGCGACTCCGGGTGCGGATGCCGCATGGCGCGTTCGCCTGCCGTCAACCCTTGGACTTGGGCCCTCGCCGCAGCCGCGTTGCTGCGCGCAAAGGAACGTCACACACGGCGCAAGAGCGGCCGGCCGGGTCTATGACGGTCTGCGCCCTCGAGGCGTCGGCGATGCGCTGCGGGCCGGCGCCTTGCCCTTGCCCGGTGCCCGCGCCGGAGGCGTGGGCGCCGAGGTCACCGCCTTGGGGATCCTGAGCTCCTGTTTCGGCTTCACGCGGTCGGAGAACAGGCCGTTGGCGGCACGGATCTGCTGCACCGTCACTCCGTACTTCTTCGCGATCATCCCGAGGGTCTCCCCTCGCACCACGCGGTGCACGATCATCGTCGTAGCCACCGCCGGCGGCGCCTTCTGCGGCGCTTTCAACACTCCCATCTTGAGCAATACGGGCCCCGCCCGACGCCCCGTCTCCTGCGCAATCGGGTTGAAAAAACGCACGTGGATGTGATCCGCGTGCCCCCGCGCGTGCAGCACGATCGCCCGCTTGCCCTCTCCCCCCTCGAACATCTCCCGCAGCAGCGCTTCCGGCTCCCCGTGCTCCTTCGCCCACTCGCGCAGCAGCTTCTGGATCGAACGATCGATCAGGATAAGATCCACCCGCGTCTCACGCGCCAGCGTCTTCACCAGCTCCCACGTCCGCGCCCGATCCAGGTTCTGCGACCCGGCCCGTGCGAACCAGCGCAGCTCCTCGTCGTGATAGTAGCCCACGTCCACATCGCGCCCGGCCTGGTGGCTCACATGGGGCGTGAGCCTCCCGCCTTGCTTCGCGCTGATGTGTCCGATCACCACGCGTGGCGTGTCCGCAAACGCCTGGTTCACCTTCTCGATGGCGTGCGTGAGCGCATCGACGGTCTCCTGGGTGCCCCACGCGTGCGACGGATCCACCACCTGCCAGTGCGGTCCGGCTGGCATCCGCACGGCGTTGTAGAGGCGTCCCTGGTTCGGGTAGCCGATCGACATCGGCCCCAGCTCCGCGGGGTTCTTGCGCACCCTGCGCGCGACCTCCGCGTCGGAGACGCGCGCCAGCGGATGCTCCCCCGTGGTGGGCGGCGCCGCCTCCTGCTCCGACTCCACGTCGTCGTCGATCGTGTGCTCCGCATCGACCTCCGCCTCCTCGTGATCCTCGTCGAGCGCCGGACAGCCCGGCGGCGCAGCGCGTCCCGGGATCGGATAGCAGGAGACTGGGTCGGCCATCGGCGGCGGAGTCGAGGCGACGGGCGGAACCGACGATGCGGCCACGACGGGCACCTGGGGCGGGGGCAGGGCAGGGGCCGCGATGCGCTGCGGTGCGGGGGTCGGAAGGCGAACGCACGCAACCGCCGGTATCGAAAGCAGCAGCAACAGGGGAACGGTGCGTCCGTACTTCACGCCGAGTCAGGTTTGCACAACCGCGGCGGCGAGGCCAGGGCGGTGTCGAAGCCGGCTTGCCGACGTGCTGCGGATCTCGCGGACCGAGAGCAGGTCTTCTGCGCCGCTGGACCGCGAACCGTGATACGTTCCAAGACTGGCCGCATTGTGTCCTTCAAGGAGCCGCCGATGAAACGTTGGATCGCTGCACTCACCGCGACCGCTGCGCTCAGCTCCGCAGCGACCGCATCCGCCGACAGCTTCGCGCCCGGCACGCTGATCATCCCCATGGACACGGTCTACCAGGACTCCGGGATGCTGCGGTCCTTCGGTCTCGTCTACAAGCTCCTGGCCGCCAACGTGCCCGTGCGCTGGGTGATCCGAAGCGGCAAGGCTGCTCAGGGGGTGGACTTCACGGCTTCTGCGACGGATCTGCAGACCAACGCCGCGATCACCAGCCACGGTTACCGGGGCGGTCCGTGGGTGATCGACCAGGCCGACGCCGCGGCGGCGTTGCCGATCATCACAGCCTTCCAGGCGGCGAATCCGACGGTGAAGGTGCATCGGGCGACGGCGACGTTTTCGGGCGACGTGTCGAGGTTGCTGGTTTCTGCTCCGACGATCGGCATGCATGCGGACAAGAACCAGGACATCGCGATCGGCTACCTGACCGCTGCAGGGATTCCGGACTCGACGGGGGACTACACGTGGGCGGTCGCGAGCCCGGATCTGCTGACTCCCGCGGAGGTGGCGGGGCCGACGACGACGAACCATCGGGACGGCGCCTTGTTCGATGCGCAGGGGAATCCCGCCTACTGCCAGTTCATGTCGATGCACTGGGGGGTGACCGAGGCCGAGGCGAGTCCGGAGACCGTGGCGGAGGTACGCGAGTTCCTCCACAACCCGGTGCACTTCTTCGCCGAGTGCCAGGCCGTCAACGCCTTCGAGAACCTGCAGCCCCACGGCTTCTTTCTCACCACCACCGGCTTCTCGATCTCCAACCGCCCCAACACGGTCGACCTGCTCCACGCGGATCAGCCATTCGGACAGATCGATGGGACTTTCGGGACGGTCGGTGGCAGTGAGCCCTCGTACAGCATCCCGGCCGGAGGCGCCTACAAGAACGGCGAGGTCGTGATGATCACCGAGCACGGCTCTCCGGTGGGGGTGAAGGACATCTGGATGACGGGCTACGTCGACGGCGTCTGCCCGCCGAATGCGGAGATCTGCGGCTCTCTCGGCAAGGTCAGCTATCTGGGCGGGCACTCCTACACCACCAAGGTGCCGATCTCCGCCAATCCGCAGTCGCAAGGAACGCGGCTCTTCCTCAACTCCCTGTTCGAGGCCCCCTGCGCCACGCAGCAGGGGCAGCCGATCGTGTCCGTCACCAAGGAGGCCCCTGCCACCACCTCCAGCCCCAACGTCACCTTCCAGATCACGTACAACAACGCCAGCCCCACGGTCATGCTCGGCGTCACGCTCGACGACCCGATCCCCGCCGGTTCCACCTTCGTGTCGGCGTCCGACGGCGGCACGTTCTCGGCGGGCGCGGTGCACTGGAGTCTCGGCAGCCTCGCCTCCGGTGCTCGAACCGTGTCCTTCACCGTGACGCTCCCAGCCCATGGCGAATACGCCAATACCGCGACCTTGAAGTACAAGGTCGGCGTCAGCCCCAAGTCGGTGGTTTCGAACACCACGCAGACCAAGTACGGCGCCGACACCGACAACGACGGGTTCCTCGACGACGCGGACACCTGCCCCACGATCGCCAATCCCTTGCAGGACTTGCAGACCGACCCGGACCATTGTGGAGACTGCACCACGCAGTGCCTGAGCCCCAACGGCTTCCCGATCTGTGTCGCGGGAGCCTGTGCCCTCGGCTTCTGCGACGTCGGCTATGCGGATTGCGACGGACTGCCCGGATCAGGCTGCGAGTACAGCTCCTCCGGCTTCGCGACCGACCCTCTCCATTGCGGCGACTGCACGACTCAGTGCTCCTTTCCCCAGGCTGCCGGCGAGTGCTTCTTCGGCGTCTGCTCCCTCGGTGCGTGCAATGCCGGCTACAACAACTGCAACGGTGTTCCATCCGACGGCTGCGAGCATGCCGATGCTTCGTTCCAGGGCGACCCGGCCAACTGCGGGGCGTGCGGCGTGGCCTGCGCCCAGGGCTTCGTGTGCAAGGCCGGCGCGTGCGAAGTGGATACCTGCCCGCAGGGCTTCAACGACTGCAACGGGTTGGCCGGCGACGGTTGCGAGTTCCCCTCCTCCGACTTCCAGACCGACCCCGCCCACTGCGGCTCCTGCGCGGGTGTCTGCGCCACCCCCAACGCCACCCCGGTCTGCGTCGCCGGCGCCTGCGCTATCGGTGCCTGCGCCGCGGGCTTCAGCGACTGCAACGGCGTCGCCGTCGATGGCTGCGAGTTCGACGACACCGCCTTCGCCTCGGACCCGGCGCATTGCGGCGACTGCTCCACCAAGTGCACCTTCGAAAACGCCGTCGGCGGTTGCTCCGCCGGCTCCTGCGTCATCAGCGCCTGCACCCCAGGCTTCAGCAACTGCAACGCAATCGCCGCAGATGGCTGCGAATACGACGACGCAGGCTTCGCGTCCGACCTGCTGCACTGCGGTGGCTGCCTCACCCCGTGCGACCCGCCCAACGCGAGCGGTGCGTGCGGCGGCGGCGTCTGCAGCGTCTTCCTCTGCGCCCAGGGCTGGTACAACGTCGATGGTCTGACGGCCAACGGCTGCGAATACGCTTGCACCAAGCTCGGCGCCACCGACACCGGCTGCGACGGAGTCGACGACGATTGCAACGGAGTCCCCGACGACGGCTATCTCCCCCACACGTGCGGCACTGGGGCATGCCAGGCTCAGTCCGAGTGCGCCGGCGGCGTCGACTCGTGTTCCCCTGGCCCCGCCTCCCTCGAAGGCCCGGCCCCCGAGCCGAGCTGCACCGACGGAGCCGACAACGATTGCGACGGCGTGACCGACCTCGACGACCCGGATTGCGAGGGGCAGGACGCCGGCTCCCCGGACGCCGACACGGATTCCAGCACGCTCGACGCCGAGAGCGACGGGTCGCTGCCTGATGCCACGGAGGACTCCGCTCCAGTCGATTCCGCATCCCAGGATGTCGCGACCGACTCTGCGAAGCAGGATGCGTCGGCTTCCGACGCGTCTTCGACTGACACGGGCGCGAGCGGTGCCGCGGGCGCGAGCGGTGCCGCGGGCGCGAGCGGTGCCGCGGG
>CAYMUE010000060.1:0-32627 GCA_964393505.1 uncultured Polyangiaceae bacterium | reverse complement strand
CGGGACTCGATCCTCGCAGCGGCGCAGAAGTGGCCGGCGTCCTTCCTGCAGAAGTACGGTGTCTCGCAGTGGTCGATTCCCGCGCAGAGCGGTCAGTGGACCCACTACTACGTGTGTCCGAAGCACGGTGTTGGATTGACCTACACGCCGCCCATGACGCACACCTGTCCGGTGGACAAGGAGACGTTGTCGGGGTGGCCCTACGACCAGGTGATCTACGGACGGATGCACAACGATCTCGCGGCCGCCGCGCGCGATCTCGCGCTTGCTGCGCGTCTGGGGGGCGACGCCGCGCTGGCGCAGACCGCAGCGCAGATCCTGGTGGGCTATGCGGACAAGTACGGCTCCTGGGCGATCCATGACATCCACGACAAGGAAGCCGCCTCCGGCGGGCGGGTGCTGGCGCAGACGCTCGACGAGTCGGTGTGGCTGATTCCGGTCGCCTTCGCTTACGATCTGTTGGCCGACACTCCCGCGCTCACGGACGCGCAGCGCCAGCACGTGGAGCGCGACCTGCTGCGCGAGGCGATACGCGTGATCCAGCGTCACCGCGCCGGCAAGAGCAACTGGCAGTCCTGGCACAACGCGGGAATCGCCGCCGCCGCGTTTGCCATGGACGATCCCGTGGGAATCGCCAGCGCCTGGGCGGACACGTCGAACGGCTTCCTGTTCCAGATGAAGTCGAGCGTGTCCTCCGACGGCTTCTGGTACGAGGGCTCCTGGGGATATCACTTCTACGCGCTCGACGCGCTCGTGTACCTGTCGGAGATGGCGGCGCGGGCCGGGCTCGATCCCTACGGGCAGCCTTCGATGCGGGGCATGTTCGAGGCGCCGCTCCGCTTCTCGATGCCCAACGGCCAGCTCCCTGCGTTCAACGACAGCGGGACGGCGGACCTGTTCAAGCAGTTGCGCGCCTATGAGGTCGCGTACAACCGGTACCAGGATCCCGCTCTTGCGGCATTCTTGTCCAGTGCCGGGCGGGGCCGCGATGCCTTGCTTTTCGGTGCGAAGAGCCTCCCCGATGCCGCACAAGCCCAGTTGCCCAGCATGTTGTTTCCGGAGGCGGGATACGCCGTCCTGCGCGCAGGGAGCGGCGAAGACGCCTCCTATCTCGCCATGGACTTCGGGCCGCACGGCGGCGGTCACGGTCACTACGACAAGCTCGGCTACGTGCTCTTCTCGCGCGGAGGACTGCTCGGCCTCGACCCCGGAACCCAGCCCTACGCCGCCCCCTCGCACGCCACGTGGGACAAGATGACGGTCGCCCACAACACCGTCGTGGTCGACGAAACCTCCCAGGCGGAAGGCACGGGGAAGCTCCACCGCTTCGCCTCACTCCCCGGAGCGTCGTTCGCCGCGGCCGACGATGGCGACGCCTGCGCCGCGGTCACCCTGCTTCGAAGCATGCTGCTGACCCCGGAATACGCCGTCGATCGGGTCCGTGCACAGGCGTCGGATGCCGCGCCCCACGCGCTCGATTGGATTCACCACGCCGCCGGAGAGCTGACCTCGTCTGCTCCCTTGCAGCCCTGGACGGGATTGCCCTCGGGCCAGGGATATCAGCACCTCAAGCAGAGCCAGGGCGCGGAGCTCGCGGGCGATTGGCAGGTCTCTTTCGATCAACGTCCCGCAGCCGGTCCCTATGGCAGCACCTATGCCGACAAGGCTGGAATCGTCTCTTCGTTCGCCTACTCGAAGGATCAGGCCGTGTCCGGCGCCTGGTCCGGCAAGATGTCCTACGACTTCTCACAGGCCGCCGGATACGTTCTGTTCAATACCCCCGAGCTTGTCGAGAGCCCCGAAGTGCCCTCCACTGTCCGCTTCGAGCTCTACGGCGACATGTCGGGCAACGAGCTGTCCATTCGGCTCTACGACTCGACCGACGAGCGCTTCGTCAAGGCTCTTGGCAAGATCGATTGGTCGGGGTGGAAGACCCTCGAGGCGAGCGATCTGGCGGGATGGTCCCACTATCTGGGCAACGCCGACGGCGTCTTCGACCCGCCTGCGAAGCGCGTCGCCATCGAAGTCAAGAGCGCCGCCGGCGGGCTCGCCTCGGGTGTCCTGCACGTCGACGACATCCGCCTGGAGTACGCCGGCGCGGGAGAGGTGACGGTGGCCGACTTCGAGCTTGCTGCTCGCGGCTTGCGTCTCTGGATGAAGGGCGAGCCCGGCACGACCCTCGTCACCGGAGAGGGATTGGGACCGAACCTGCTCGAGCCGATCCCCTTCGCGATGGCGCGGAGAAATGCCTCTGATTCGACGTTCCTGACCTTGCTCGAAACCTTCGGCGATGCGCCGTCGGTGTCGTCGTTCGAGCCGCTCACCACCTCCGCGGGCGCCGCGGAGGAACCCCTCGCCGTGGAGGTCATTGCCCCGAAGTATCGCGACAGGATTCTCGCGTTGGCGAATCCGTCGGGGACGTCGAAGCGCACCTTCGGCGAGGCCTCCTGTGATGGAGTCGTGTGCCTGGTCCGCTCGGACGACTCCGGCATGATCCGACGCGTCGCCGCGGCCGAAGCCACGGTCGTCCACGACGGCAAGGCCGATCAGACGCTTGCGAAGTCTGCACTGCCCGGCCTTCAGGTCGATTGGGACGATTCCGGACAGCGCGTCGATGTCGCCGCGCAGACCGCGATCGAGACCGAGCTCCGGATCCTGGGTCCGTCGATCCAGAAGGTCTTCGTCGGCGGCGCGGACACGCCGTTCACCCGGGACGGGGACTACGTGGTATTGAACCTTCAGGTCGTGCCCGACGCGGGGGTCGAGTCCGGAGCGGGCGGCGCGTCCGGCGCCGATGCAGGCGCGGAAGGGGGAGGGGACGCCGGGGGCGGTGCCGACGCGGGGGCAGGCGCTGCGTCGGGAGAGGGCGACGAAGGCTGCGGGTGCACCGCTGTGGGGCGCGCCGGATGGGGGGCGAAGGCGCTGCTCGCGGCCACCGTCGCGTGGATGGCGCGCCGACGCCGCAGGCAATCCGCTGCGGCCTCTCGTGCACGCCTGCCGATTGCATGACTCCCCGCTCCCGATCCGTCGTGTTATCTTCCCGCCTGTGGCCGAATCCCGCCGTCCCTCCGTCCGCCCCCTGAAGACCCTCCCGCTCGACCGCGAGAGCGATCTTCGCGAACGTCTCATCGACTCCTTCAAGACCCCCTTCCGCCCCGCCCTCGTCGTCCTCATCGGAAACGAAATCGGCCTGAGCCGACGCCTCGATCGCACCATCACCATCGGTCGCGACCCGTCGCTCGAGGTCGTGCTGACCGATGCCGGAGTCTCCTGGACCCACGCGAGGATCGAGGACCGCGGTGATTGCTGGGCGCTGGTCGATCTGCAATCGACCAACGGCACGTTCGTGAACGGCGCCCGCGTGCAGGACTGCGTGCTTCGGCCGGGCGACCGGATCGTGATGGGACCGGTGGTCGCGCGGTTCGAGGTGCAGGACGAAGTCCAACAGCAACACAACGACTTCGTGGAGCGGCTGATTAACATCGACGAGCTGTCGGGGCTGCTGGTGCGTCGCAAGTTCGACGCCGAGCTGTCGTTGATGGTGGTGGCGGCGGCGACGACGGGTGCAGCGGTCGGTTTGTTGGTGATGGATCTGGATGGAATCAAGGCGATCAACGACACGCACGGGCACTTGTTCGGGGCGTACGTAATCGGGGAGGCGGGGCACCTCATCGGTGAGGTCATCAACAATCGGGGGCAGGGCACGCGTTTCGGGGGCGACGAGTTCTGCGCGGCGCTCCCCGGGTGCGATCTGCAGGCCACTGTGGAGGTGGGCAACGTGATCCTGCGCGCGGTGAACGAGCACCGCTTCATGCGCGAAGGGGTTGTCCTGTCGCCCGGAATCTCGATCGGGGCCGCGGCTTATCCCGTCTCCGCGGGGGATCCGGTGTCGCTCTTCCAGCGGGCCGACGAGGCGATGTACAGGGCGAAGCGCGGTGGGAAGAACCGCGTGAGCGTGTGAGCTACTTCTTCGAGGGCTCGCAAGCCGCGAGCTTGTGGGTCTTGCACACGCCGCGCAGGAATCCGATGGCCGCGGAGCTGACGTGGTAGGTCCCCTCGTGCCCCTTGATTCCCTGCAGTTGCGGCCGCGCCTGGAGCGATGAGCACGACAGCGAGAGCGACGTCCACGCGATGGGGAGATCCTTGTCGTCGTAGAACACCATCGCGTGGTCCGGCGTGAAGCACGACGCTGCGGAGCCGCTGAATGCGCGTTGATCGGTCAACAGCAGGATCGACCGCTCGATCTGGACCTTGGTCAGCTCCACGCCCGGCTGGGCGGCAGCGGAGCAGAGACGGCCGTCGGCGCCAACCGGCTCCGGGCACGCAGCGTTCAGATCGAACATCCGGGCCTTGGCGATCGGTGTCCCCGGGTACTTGCCCTTGGCCTCGGCGGGAATCGGCGCGAACCCGGGCAGGGGAGGGGGCGCAGCAGGAGCCGTGGCCGAAGGGGCCGGCGCCGGGAGCGGCGTCGGCGCGGAGTCGAGGGGCGCGGCGGAAGCGGTCTCGGCAGGAGCCGGCGACGAAGCGACTGGCGGGAGCGGGGGCTTGGCGAAGTCGGGCTGCGGCGCGGGGCCGCCGCAGGCGGCGAGAGCGGCAATCAGCGAGACGCTCGCGACGAGCGCTCGAATCAGGGAGGTGTGATGCATTCGGTCTCCTTTGCGGCGCGGAGTATCTTGCGATGCAAGGAGCTTGTCAAAGCCGGTCGCGGAGGGAATCGCAACACGCGGATGCCCCCAGGTGCCGGCGATGCTATTGGCGCCCCCTTCGACGCCTGCTCAGCAGTCCGATGGCGACCAGCGCACCGAGCGCTCCCGCGAGCCCCGGGCGGGGAGCTCCGGCCGTCCGGCACCCGCACCCGCTGTTCGAGGTCACCGTCGTGGTCGGAGCCTGCGCGTCCGCTTCGCCCGCGGCGCCGGCCGTCACGCGATACGCGCGCTGCGCACGGCGAACCGTGGCTCCGATGTCGAAGGGGGCCGACACTGGACGGCGAGACCGGCCGAAGCGCCGCGAGTCGGCTCTGCCTGGGGCGCGGAGGATAGGAGCAGGGCGGGCGCATTGGGGCGCGCGCACGACGCGGCCAGCAGCAGCGAGGGCAGTCCACCGAGTCCAGCTCGGAACGCGATCCAATGCGCCGACTCGTTCATCGCTCCACTCCCTGTGCTGGCGGCAAGATGCAGGGGGCCAGCAACTCACGACGCGAGAAGCACGCGGCGGATTGCGTCCGATGGATTCAGTTCGTGAGCCGATACGAATCGTCGCGGGTGCGGTCACGCCGTCTCCCGCATTCCCCGACGTGCAGCGAGCCGGTGCCGAGAGCGCTCGAATTGCCCCGGATTCGTCATCGCTCGGAGATCCCTGCTAGCATCCCCGGCGCCATGATCGTCGATCTCCACTCCCACCTCCCCATGCACGTGCGCCCCGACGCCGAGGATGCCCCCCATCTCGGTCGTCGCGGTCGCCGCGGCACCCGGGCCGCCCTCCGCGACCGACGTCACGCCAGCTTCCGCGACTGGCTTCGCTACTGGATCCTCGAGCTGGCCAACGTCCTCGCCAACTATCCCGCCGACACCCTCTCTCCCGCCGTCACCGTCCCTCAGCTCATCGAGGGAAACGTCAGGGTCGCGCTGTCGTGCCTGTACGTGCCGCTCGACGAGTTCGACCCGCGGCACTTCGACGGGGACCCGCCTGGTCCGGACTACTTTCACGATCTGATGGTGCAGTACGACGACGTCGAAGGGGAGGTGCGCGCGCACCGGGGCGCCGAGGTGGCGAGGAATCCTGCACAGCTCGACCGGATCGTCGGCGAAGACCGCGTGGCCGTCGTGCACTGTGTCGAAGGGGGATTCCTGCTCGGCAGCACGCCCGGACAGGTCCGCGAGAGCGTGGCGAAGCTCGCCTCCCTCGGCGTGGCGTACGTGACCGTGGCCCACCTGTTCTACCGTGCCCTGGCGACCAATGCGGCGGCGATTCCCTTCTTGCCCGATTGGCTCTATCGGAAGCTGTTCCCGCAGCCCAAGACGGGATTCACCGAGCTCGGTTGGGCGCTCGTCGAGGCCTGCGCGGAGCACGGGGTGATGATCGACGCCACCCATTTGAGCGAGCGGTCGATGCAGGAGCTGTTCGAGTGGCTCGAGCGCAACGATCCCGATCGCAAGGTTTGCGTGTTCGTGTCGCATGGCGCGGCGCGCGGCGAGGGCTCGAAAGCACTCGAGTACAACTTGCAAGACGATTGGATTCGCAGGATCGTCGAGCGGGGCGGGCTGATCGGGCTGCTTCTGTGCACGCACTACCTCACGGGGAGCGCGTGCCGCGGAAAGCCGCGCACGTTCGAGGACTCGGTGGCCCTGCTGTGCAGGCACGCGCGGCACATCCACGACCTGACGGGGTCATGGGACGGCATCGCGATTGGCACCGATCTGGATGGGTTCATCAAGCCAGCGCTCCCGGGACTGGAAACGAGCGCAGAGCTTCGGAAGCTCCCCGATGCATTGAAGCTCGCCCTCGGCAGCGGTCCGGCCGAGGCGATCTGCCACGGCAACGCCCTGCGCATGCTGCGCGCAGGATGGCACGGAGCGCCGTAGAGTCGAGGGAATCCTGCCTATTTCCTGCTCGGGCAGTCATCCACGACGTGCGCTGACTTGTCGCCCTGCCCCAGGAACCACTGGAATCCGCCCGGCGACGCGAAGGTGTACGTCGCCGAGATCGGCGCCGCCCCATCGATTCCTTGCGCTCTGGCCTTCTCCATCACCTTCGCAAAGCCACAAGCCGGGAGCGGGATCCGCGGCCGCGCGCACCCTCCTACGCTCGAGATCATCGACATGACCCCGTCGCCGTTGGCGAGCACCGTCACCACGCAGTTGCCCTGGCCCGCGCGCGGCGACAGGAACATCAGGATCGCGGTCGCCTCGCTTCCCCCGACCAGGTCGACCGTTCCGTCGATCGACGCTCCCGTCACGTGAATGTTCGTCAGCTCCGCGTCGGCGTGGTGCTGCCGCGCGATCGAGAGCGCCTTGGGAGCAAAGGCGACCGGGTCGAACTTGCGCAGATAGGCTTCCTCGGCGCGGTGAAGGCGGGGCTGCGGCGTGAGATCCGAGTTCATGACCCTGGCGAGCGCGTAGACGCCCCCGACTCCGACGAGTGCGAGCAGGGCCATGAGGGCGACGACGGCGAGGCCGAGCTTCCACCACACGCCGCTGCTGCGCCCATGGCGGGCAGCCGAAACCTCCGCTCCTGCGAAGGCAGCCGCGGTCACTCCCGACACTGTCGCCGGAAAGGCGTGTGAGGAAGTCGTTTCGGCCGTCAGGGCAGGGCCCGGATGCTGCGCGAACGAAGCCGGCACAGCGACTGTGAACGACGCCGATCCGGCGATGGAGTCGAGGGCAGCGCGGAACTCCGCCGCGCTCTGGAACCTGCGCGCGGGGTCCTTCTCCAACGCGCGCAACACGATCGCGTCCACGGCCGGCGGGAGGTCGGGGCGCGTCGTCCGAGGCGGGGGCGGGATCTCCTGCACGTGCTTGCGCAACAGCTCGAACAGCGAGGTGGCCTGGAATGGCCTCGAGCCCGTGAGCGCCTCGTAGAGCATCACTCCGACGCTGTACAGATCGGACCGGTGATCGACCGGCTGGCTCGCGGCCTGCTCGGGAGACATGTAGTAGGGAGTCCCGAGGAGCGCGCCGGACTGCGTGAGCCCCGCGGCGCCGTCGCCGACCCGCAGCTTCGCCACGCCGAAGTCCAGGACCTTGGCGTGGCCCGACGGTGTGACGAACACGTTGGCGGGCTTCAGATCGCGGTGGACTACGCCGTGCACGTGCGCCGCCTGCAGCGCGTCGAGCACCTCTGCGAGGAGCCTGCACCCGAAGCCGAGCTCGAGCCTGCCCTGGCGCGCGAGCAGCGTATCGAGCGCCATGCCGTCGAGATACTCCATCACCATGTACGGCTCGCCGTTGTCGAGCATCGACAGGTCGAGCACGTTCACGATGGACTCGTGGCGGATGATGTTCACCGCCTTCGCTTCGGAGAAGAACCGGGCGATCGCGTTGCGGTCGGAGGCGGCGTGGCCGTGGAGCACCTTGATGGCGACGCGGCTTCCGATGCCGGGGTGCAGGCCCTTGTAGACCCGTCCCATGCCGCCCTCGCCGAGCAGCGCAACGACCCGATAGCTGCCGATCATCCGGCCGAACATCGGGTCGCATCCCGTCGGCTTCAGGGTGTGCCCATCGGCAGGGCACACACCCGGCGCGGCGTCGAGGCGCCCACACTCCGGGCAGAGGTACCCGCCGGCCGGTTCCATGAACGCCAGACTACGCGGCCGCGGCCTCCTTTCAAGCCCGCATTCCCAGCCGATGCGCGCCACCGGCGCTTCCATGCCCGGGCGTCCTCCGCTACGACAAGTCCATGAGCTGGAGCCTGGCGCTCAGCATGGCAGAGGTCGCGTGGACCGCTACGGCCGTGGTCTACCTCGTCCTGCAGCGTCGCTCTCCTGTGGCCACCGTGGCCTGGTCCCTCGCGCTCGCCCTGATGCCCCTCATCGGCATCCCGGTCTACATAGTGTTCGGTCCACGACGCATCGCGCGCAAGCGGCTCCGGTGCGCCCGCGCCCGCGCGAACGTTCAGTCCTCCGTCCACGCCCGCGAGGTGCGAGCCTGCGCCGCCGCGATTCGTCACCCCCTCGCCCGTCTCGCCCTCGAGCTCGGCGAGGCCCCGCCGTTGCTCGCGCAAGTCACGCTGTCCGACGGCTCCGAAGCCTACGAGTCCATCCTCGAGGCCATTCGCGGCGCCAGGCACCACGTCCACCTCGAGTACTTCATCTTCGAGCCGGGCGTCGTCGCCCAGCGTCTCCTCGATGCCCTCGTCGACGTCAGAAAACGCGGCGTCGAGGTGCGCCTGCTCGTCGATGCCATCGGCTCCTGGAGCCTGTCCCGACGCTTCCTGCAGCCGCTGCGTGACGCCGGCGGAGTCGTCGCTGCCTTCAACGAAGCCTCCTTCGCAAGCTTCCAACCCTGGTACGTCAACTTCCGGACCCACCGGAAGATCGTCGTCGTCGATGGACGCATCGGATTCACCGGCAGCATGAACGTCGATGACCTGCACGACGAGACGCTGAGCGGCGACGCCTCCTGGCGCGATCTGCACGTGAGGCTGGAGGGGGACGCGGTGGCAGCGTTGCAGCTCGTGTTCCTCGAGAACTGGATCTTCAGCTCGCCCGAGCGTCCGACCGGCCCCGAATACCTCCCGAAACCTATGGCGCAGGGCTCGTGCCCGGTGCAGATCGTCGCCTCCGGCCCCGACTTCGACAGCTTCGCGATCTACGGCCAATGGCTCGCCGCCATCGCCTCCTCGCGCAGCCGCGCGTGGGTGCTCACTCCCTACTTCGTTCCCGATGAGCCCATGCTCGCGGCCCTGGTGAGCGCCGCCCTGCGCGGCGTGGACGTGCTCCTCGTCGTACCGAAGGCGAGCGACCACAGGACCGTCGACGCGGCAGCGCGTTCGTACATTCCCGCACTGCTCAAGGCCGGAGCAAGGGTCCTTCGCCTGGGTGGGCGGAGGCTTCACGGCAAGGTGCTCGTGATCGACGACGACTTCGCGTCGGTGGGCACGCTCAACATGGACAACCGGAGCTTCCGGCTGAACTTCGAGGTCACCGCGAGTCTGTTCGACCGGAGCGTGGTGGAATCGGTCGCAGCGAGAGTGAGCGCGGTTGCTGCCGATTCCAGTCCCGTCGTTTGTCCGTGCGACGACGAGCGGTGGACCGAGCGCTTCGCGCAGAGCGGGGCGAGGCTTCTGTCTCCGCTGCTGTAGTCGCTCCTCGCGTCCAATCCGGTTTCGATCGGAGTCCCTTACCCCGTCCTCGGCGTCGTTCGTGTGCCGCCATATCGTTCGCGCTTCCCTCCTCCTTTCAGCACGCGTAGCCTGCCGTCGCCATGTCGGAACTGCTGCAGCCGGGTCAGGTCTTCGGAGGCCGCTACCGCGTGGAGCGGTTGCTTGCGGAAGGCGGCATGGGCGCGGTCTACGTCGCCGAGCACACGTCCACCGAGGCGCACGTCGCCCTCAAGGTGCTCTGGCCCCACGTGCTCGGCTCCAGAGACGCTGTCTCCAAGTTCGAGGTCGAAGCCAAGATCGCTGCACGCGTCAACAGCGAGCACATCGTGCGCGTGCTCGACGCCGGCTACGACGAGCAGACCTCCATGCCCTTCCTGGTCATGGAGCTGCTCCGGGGCGAGTCGCTCGAGGCGCTCGTGCTCCGCCAGGGACCCCTGAGCCCTGCGGAAGTCGCAGCGACGATGCAGCAGGTGGCCATTGGGCTGGACAGGGCGCACGGCCACGTGGCGAAGGACGGGACGCTGCAGCCGATCGTGCATCGCGATCTCAAGCCGGAGAACGTGTTTGCGACGCGTCGGGACAACGGTGAGCTGCTCGTGAAGATCCTCGACTTCGGCATCGCGAAGGTGTTGAGCCAAGGGACGAAGCTCAGCCGCGAGGTGAAGGGTACGCCCTTGTACATGGCGTTCGAGCAGGCTGCCGGCGAGGCCATCACGCCGCGTACCGACGTCTGGGCTTTTGGTCTCATCGCGTTCTTTCTCCTGGCGGGCAAGCCCTACTGGCGTGCCGGCAGCGATCCGGACGCATCGCTCGCATCGCTCATGGGAGAGGTGCTGTCGCTGCCTCTGGTCTCGCCGTGTCAACGCGCCGCGGAGATTGGTGCTGCAGGGCGGCTGCCTCCCGCCTTTGACGCGTGGTTCTTCGGGTGCGTGAGCCGTGATCCCGCCAAGCGGTTCGCCTCCGCTGGCGAAGCCGCAGTCGCCCTGACCGAGCTGTTGCTCGGCCCGGAGGCCGCCGCGTCCTGGTCCTCCGCCCGAACCGTGCAGTCGGCAGGCTCGGCGCTGGGGCAGTCGGGGGCGCCGGTGATCGCCTCAGGCTCAACCGCCGCCGGAACGCGCGACGGTCTCGCGCTGTCCACCAACGCCACCGGCTCGAAGCGAGGCGTCGGCGTGCTGATCGGCGCTTCCGTTGCGGTGTTCCTCGTCATCGTTACCGGCTTCGCCGTCGGATTCCGCATGATCACAGGAGGCTCCGCTGCGAGCGCCTCACCGGGTGCGGACGGGCTCGTGGTCGCCACAGCTCCGCAACCATCCGCTCTGCCGTCTTCCGCGGCGGTGGTATCCGCTGCGCCGGCCGCGTCGCCATCTGCTCCCGTGGTCGCAACGACCGCAGGGGCAACGCGCAGGACACCTGCGAGCCCGGCCACGGCGGTGACGCAGCCGGCCAAGACGACTGCGCCGACGGCGCCGGCGAAGACGGGACCGTCGAAGCCTGCGACCGGAGGGGTCTACGACGACCGGTAGGAGAAGCGTCCTGAAGTGCGGATGGCGGGGGACGGGGTCAGGGGCGGGGAGTCAGTTGCAGACCTGGGCGTAATCTGCGCAGCAGTCGCCGAAGCCCTTGCAGGAATCGTCGCAGTAGCAGGCCGGATCGCTGCCGGGCGCCGCGGTCGACTCGCCGCAGTGTCCGGAGCAGGAGCCCGTGGACGCGCCGGCGTCGTTTTCGGCTCCACCGGTGCCCGCGGAGCCGCCTTCGCCGCCCGCGCCACCGGCACCGGCCGCTCCGCCCGTGCCACCGGAGCACAGAGAGCCGGAGGGTGAGAAGCAGTTGTCGCGCACGCCGCTGGCGCCGAAGGTGGAGTCGCCCACGCGATTGCGGATGGCGAGCAGCAGCTCGCGCCAGGTGGCGTTGTAGTTGTGATCCATGGCCCACAAGACCTTGGCGAAGAACGGTCCGGCGATGTCGTTGGCGTCGGCGCTCACCTCGACCACACTCGATACCAGATCGAGATTCTCCCAGCCGCCCTTGCCGTCGCGAATCGGACGCACGTAGTACTCGTATCCGAGGCAGCCGCCGTAGATGTGAATCTGGTAGAAGTCGGGGTACTTGGGCTTGGACCAGAAGTCGCTGGCGCCCAGCATGCTGTGGCCGTCATACACCACGATCTCGTGCTCCGAGATCGCCGTCTGGAAGTTGCCGAAGTGCGCGTAGTCCGACAGCCCCGCGAAGTCGTTGGGCGAGTACAGGTCGATCTCGAAGTCGGCCTCGCCCACGTGCTTGCTGAACCTGCGTCCGATGGGCGCCGGAGAGATCTCCTGGAAACCGCCGCCGAGCAGCCAGTTCGACATGATCTTCATGTTGCGCACGCCGGTCTCGCTGTCGTCGATCGGCCCGTCGCCTATCTGCCCGAACAGCACCACCGCGGTGATCTTGCCGTCCTTCACGAGCTGATCGAACTCCGGGTAGGTCTGCTGCGACGGTGCGAACATCTTGGAGACTGTGAGCTTCATCTGCTGCGTGGGGATCTTGCAGGTCGACTTGTCGGGGTTCCACAGATACCAGTAGACCGACTGGCTCAGAGAGATGTGGCCGTCCTTGTTGGCGCACGTGTCTCCCGCATCCGTCATGACCGTGAAGGGGTTGACCGGCACCTTCGCCTCGAAGACCTGCCCCTCCTTGACCCCCTCGCTCACCCCGTTGAGCAGCACCGCGTTCACCCCCTTGATCCGGAAATGCGTGAGCTTCGCCTTGTCCACCGTGGCCGCCTTGGCCGCGTCGATCCACGCGCCGTCCACGAGCCACTCCGCACGGTTCTTCGACGTCACGTCCTCGGCCATCGACTCGACGTAGAACTCTTTGCGCTCACGCAGGTAGGTGGTGGCGAACTGCGCCACGAAGGCCGGCGCCTCGAGCACGCGGTACGCGGGCGCCTGCACGTCGGCTTCGACATCCAGCTCCACCTCGATTCCGTCGGGGTTCAGATAGGCCGTGTCGGCCTTGCCCGAGTTGCTCATGTCCTGCAGGAACGGGTTGTTGTCGTCCGCGGGATCCGTCGTCGAGCTGTCATCGGTCGACGAGCAGGCCATCAGCAGTGCGGGGACTACGAGAAGAGCGCGAGCGAAGGGTCGGATCGACATGAGCAGCCTCCAGGCAAAAGACGGCGAAGTATATCAGAGACACGAGAGGATCTCGACGGCGCAGCGCCCCGTCGCACTCGAGGCGCGATATCGCGCGCAATGCTTCAGAAAGCCCGCGCTGCCCCCCACCCCTTTCCCCGCGCGCTCCACTTCGCCTACATTGCCGCCCCATGCCCCTGCCTCCCCTCGACAACCCCGTCCGCGCGCGTGACCGCGCCGCCGGTGTCGCTACCGGCCTGCCCACCACCGCATTCCTCTTCTCGAGCCTCATCGCCTTCAACTCCGCCCAGGCGGCCAGCCTCGCCATCAAGCCCGTCTCCCGACAGGGCTTCCGCAAGTTCAACCGCTGGGCAGCCGATACCTGGTGGGGGTGGTGTGTCGAGGCCGGCGAGCTCCTCTACGACGTTCGCCTGGTCGTCTCGGGCGACGACGTCCCCGTGCGCGAGAACGCGATCGTGTTCGCCAACCACCAGCAGATGACCGACATCACCTTCCTGATGGCCTACGCGCGGACCAAGGACCGGCTCGGCGATCTCAAGTGGTTCGTCAAGAAGGCGGTCAAGTACGTGCCCGGCGTGGGCTGGGGCCTGTCGTTCCTCGATTGCCCCTTCCTCGAACGCAACTGGGCCGAGGACCGCGCCTCCATCGAGCGCACCTTCGCGTCGCTCGTCCGCGATCGCGTCCCCATGTGGCTCATCACCTTCCCCGAGGGAACGCGCCTGACCGCCCAGAAGCTCGCGGCCAGCCGCGCCTGGGCCGAGAAGCAGGGCCTGCCTCCGCCGAATCACACGCTCGTGCCGCGCACGAAGGGGTTCGTCGCGACGGTGCAGGGGTTGCGCAGTCACGTTACCGCGGTCTACGATCTGACGATCGGCTACGAGAAGGGTGTTCCGAGCCTCTGGCAGTACATCCAGGGATTCGCTCGCAGGGCGCACCTCCACGTGCGTCGGCATCCAATCGAGTTGCTTCCGAATGACGAAGACGGGCTGACGAGCTGGCTGCTGGGGCGATTCCGGGAGAAGGACGCGCTGCTCGAGGGGTTCTATCGGGAAGGGGCATTCGCGGGCGGCTGATCATGGCAGCGACGCTCGCCATCTGGATCGCCGCGTTCCTGTCGGGACTGGCGGCGTTGGCCTACGAGGTGCTCTGGTCGCGTGCGCTGGTGGTGCCTCTGGGCAACTCCACCGACGCCGTGGCCCTGGTCACGGCGGGCTTCATGCTCGGGATTGCCGCCGGGGCGATTCTCGGAGGCAATCTGTCCCGGCGACGGGGCCATCCTCTGCTCGCGTATGCATGGCTCGAGCTCGGGCTCGCTTCCTGCGCGCTCTTCGCGCCGTCCCTGCTCGCATCGCTGTCCGCGATTCCGTCGTTCTCCTCCGCATCCGAGGCCCTGCCCCTGGGCGTGGCCCTCCGCGGAGCCTGCGCTCTCTCGATCGTCACCGTCGTGTGCCTCCCGATGGGTGCGTCGATCCCCCTGCTCGTCCACGCCCTCTCCGCGACCGGCTCCGTGGCGCGGCACATCGGCATCCTCTACGCGTTCAACACGGCCGGCGCCGCAACCGGCGCCTTCGCCGCGGGCTTCTCGGCGATCTCGACGCTGGGCATCGCCCGCTCCTCGGTCGCGGCCGCGGTCTGCGGCGCGCTTGCCGCGCTGCTCGCCGTCGCGGCCTCCCTGCGTGGAACCCCGCGCGTGCAGGCCCTTGCCTCGGCCGGGCCAGCGACCCCCGGCGTGCGCGTCACCCGGGCCGCGGCGCTCACGGCCGCGTTCATGAGCGGCCTGTCGATGCTCGCGTGCGAGATGGTCTGGGCGCGGTTGCTGACCTTCGTGTTCGGCCACGACACCTATGCGTTCTCCTCGCTGCTCGCCCTGGTGCTCTGCGGCCTCGCCCTGGGCGGTCTCGCTCACCGCGCGCTGATACGTCGTGATCCGATTCGAACCCTGGCCCTCTTGATGACCGGGTTCTCCCTCACGACGCTGCTGTCGTTCTTCGTGGCGGCGTCCCTCGTGATCCGAGGGGGGCGCGACCCGTTCTCCCTGGAGTCCTCCTCGACCTTCGCCACCTCGCTGCGACTCGAGCTCTGGCGGGAGCTGCTGTACACGCCGGTGCTGGTGCTGCTCCCGGCGATCTTCGCCGGGGCCGCGTTCCCTGCCGCGTGCGACGCCTGCTCCCGCGGCCGTGCAGACGGCGCCCGGGCGGTGGGGTTGGTCGGCCTGGTCAACGGCGTGGGCTCCACGGTCGGCGCGCTGGCCGGCGCCTTCGGACTGGTCTCGATTGCAGGGATCCAGGGGGCTTTGGCCGCGTGCGCGTTGCTGGCCGCCCTGTGCGCCTCCGGACTGCTGCTCACCCGGATTCCGGGGCGCACGCCCCTTCGCGTCGCAATCGGGCTGGCACCTTCGATCGCCGTCGCGGCCCTGGCGTCGTCCCTCCCGCACGCCCTGCCTCGCTCGATGCTCCACCGCGTGCTGGGCGAGCGCCACTGGGACCTGGTGCACTACGAGGAAGGACGCACCGGCACGGTGTCCGTGATTCGCAATCGGATCAACGGCGAGAAGCAGCTCGTGATGAATGCCGTCAACGAGGTGACCACGCGGCTGGTCCACGATCAGAGCTTCAAGCTCCTCGGCCACCTCGGTCCGCTGCTTCACCCCGCCCCCAGGCGGGTCGTCATGATCTGCCTTGGCGCCGGCATGTCCGCCGGAGCCGTCACCACGCACCCGATCGAGCGTCTCGACGTGGTGGACCTCTCCTCCGCGATTCCGCGAGGGGCCCGTCTCTTCGCGCAGGAGAACAACGGTGTGCTCGATGACCCGGTGTTCCGGCTGCACATCGGCGATGGCCGTCAGTTCCTGCTCAACAGCCCGGGCGGCTACGACGTGGCAGTCGTGGACTCCACGCATCCCAAGTCGGTGGATTCGTGGATCCTGTACACACGCGAGTTTTTCGAGCTGCTGCGCGATCGGCTCTCCCCCGGCGGGATCGTGGTGCAGTGGCTCCCCTTGCACGGGATGTCCGAGAGCGAGTTCAAGATCGTCGTGCGCACCTTCCTCGAGGCCTTCCCCGAGATGACCTTGTGGGTCAATGCCGGCTTCGAGACCTACGGGCATGTCGCGTACGCGAAGCTGGTAGGCGTTCGCGGCGGACCGGTGCGCGTGGACTATCCCGAGCTCGTGCGCCGTCTCGCCTCCACGCGAATTCACCGGGACCTCGAGCCCTTCGGCATGGCGGAGCCCGAGGAGGTGCTGGATCTGTACCTTTCGGGCCCCGAAGCGATTCGTCGATGGACGGCGAACCTTCCGGTGCAGACCGACGATCACCCGCTCTTGCCGTACACAACGTCGTATTCCGCGGGGCGGAGGATGGATCCTCCGCTGCTGCTGGGGGCGATGTCGGGGCTCGACGAGCTGTTCTCCCGCCCGCCGGACGGTTCCGGTCGCGCGCGCATCGATGCGCATCGGGAGGCGCAGGGGCTGGTGCTCGCGGGCAACCTCGCGCGTGCGCAGGCGTTGCTCCCCGAGGGGCGCAAGCTGCCGCTGTTCCGTGCGCAGACGGCGACCACGCGGGGGTACTACGAGGAGCTGGCGCGGCTCTACGATGACGATCCGGATCGTTTGTTCGAGGCGGCGGCGCAGCTCGAGATGCTGGGCTCGCCGGAGGCCGCGCTTCGCGTCTACGCCCGCGGGCTGGAGCTGCGCCCCACGGATCTTCGATTGCTGCTCAACCACGCGCTGCTGCTGGGGGATCAGGGGAAGACCGCGGAGGCGACGCGCATCCTCACGCGTCTGCGCTCCGACCATCTGGGCACGCCGGTGGTCCTGTACGACTTGGCGGCGGTGCTCCTCGCCGGGGGGGATGCCCCGGCGGCGTCGCGGCACTTCGACGAGGCGCTGGCCTGGGATCCGGACCTGGCGGGGGCGCTGCTCGCGTCGGCCCAGGCGCTGCTCGAGACCGGACAGCTCGACCGTGCCCGGGCCCGGGCCGAGAGACTCCTCGAGCTGCAGCCGTGGCACGCGGGCGCCGAGGATCTGCTCGGCCTGGTGGCATCGCGCGCCGGGGACCCCACCGAAGCCGCGCGACGCCACACGCGCGCGGTGGCGATCCACCCGTATCACGCACCGTTCCGCTACAACCTCGCCGTGGCGCTCCAGTCCCTCGGGCGCTTCGAAGACGCCGAGGCATCGTATCGCGCGAGCCTTCGCTTGCGACCCGAGCACGCGGCGTCGTGGAACAACCTCGGGATCGTGCTGGCGGCACGGGGCCGGTGGGACGACGCGGCGGAGCAGTACCTGCATGTGCTCGACCTCGATCCGCGTCATGCGGCTGCGGCGCACAACCTCGGGGTGGCGTTGCGGAGGCAGGGGAGGGATGACGACGCGCTCCAGGCGTTCTGTCTCGCTCTGCAGCTGATGCCTTCTTCCAAGGAGACGCGTGCGCGCATCGTGGAACTCGGCAAGAGCCTGAACGATTGCGCTCCCGGACACTCTCCGTAGGCGCGCTGTCGTCCATGACAGCCCGCCCGACAACCGCTACCATCGCGTCTCTTACCAGGAGTCCCGCATGGAAGCCGCCCCCCGCGAGCTGATCACCATCGAGGAGTTCATCTCGCTGTCCGCGAAGATCAACTACCAGCTCAGCTCCCGCGTCCTGAACAAGCCCGTCCTGCTGGCCCTGGTGATGGGACCCGCCGACTTCTCCGACTCCGAGCGCGAGATCCTCGTCGACACCTTCGACGTGCTGCGCGAGGGCTACCAGGACGATCGTCGGCGGTTGGGCACCCCGGGCATCCTGCACCCGCTGCGCACCGCCGCGATCCTCTGCAGGGCCATGCGCAACCCGAGCCTCATCGACGTGCTCGGCGCGCTGCTGCACGACAAGGAAGAGGATCTGATCGAAGACGAGGTCGGCCACGAGCGCTTCGAGGCGATGCAGGGACGGTACCTCGACCTGATCTTCCAGCTCGAGCCAGGCACACGCGATCGTCTGCAGGCTCAGTTGCGGCTTCTGTCCAACCGCGGGCTCGGCACCTACCAGCGCTATCTCGCCCAGGTGCTCGACACCGCCCGCTCCCACCCCGAACTGCTTCACGTCAAGCTGTGCGATCGGCTCGACAACACCTTCGACGTCCACCTGCAGCACCCGGGCGTGACCAACTACAACTTCTACCGCGCCGTCTTCGACATCCTGTTCATGCCGCGCTTCCGGGGCATCGAGATGGGGCGGTTCCACTTCATGCCCGATCAAAAAGAAGGCGTCATGCTGCTCAGCCAGCTCTTCAAAGACGCCATCTTCCTCGCGATGCTTCGCAAGCACGGGCTCGACACCGCCGACGCGATCACTCGAAGGCTCTTCGTCGGTCTCGCGGTGGGCGGGATTCGCGAAGCCCAGTGGCTCGCTCTCGAGGTCTTCAACACCAGCTTCCCTGCTGTCGCCGATCAGCGAGGGCTCCTGCTCTCCGTCATGGAATACTGCTCCTCGGGCGGCGTCGAAGCCGTGCGCAGCACCGGGGCGGGCGGCATCCTCGACGGCACGTTCCTCGAATCCTTCGACGCAGCGATGACGGGGCAGCAGAAGAAGATGCTCGCGGCGCTGTTCGAGGACCGGGAGCGGCTCGCCAAGATGGTCCTGACCTTCATCGTGATCTTCGGCTCGTTCATCAACGACCCGGACTACACGATCCATGGGATTGATCGCGAGGGCATGCGGCCGATTGCGTGAGGGGTTGTCTGCGCACCGCGCGATTCCGTGATCAGCGTCTGCGGTGGAGCCCTCCCTCATTGTCCTGCGGGCCTTCAACTTGGTGCGTCATCGCGGGGATTGACGCGCTGAGTCGAGTTCCATACGCTCAGCACATGCGTGTTTCCCGATGACGCGGCACAGCGTGCGTCAGGGACCTCTTCAGCCGCCACCAAGCATCCTCACCATGAAGTCCTACGAAGTCGTCAACCACCTGCTGATGCCCGCGGACCGCGTCATCGGCGCAACCATCGACGCCCTCGACCTGCTCGGCGCCTATCAGCCCATGCGGGAGACCGGGTATCAGCTCAGCATCGCCGCCCTCGAACAGGTCTACAAGGTGCTGCATCGCCTCGAGGTCGTGGGCCGGGACAACATCCCCTCGGGTGGCTGCATCATCACCCCGAACCACGCCTCGTGGCTCGACGTCGAGATGGTCGCCGTGGCCGCGGGGCGGCGGGTGCACTTCGTCGCGAAGTCCGAGTTCCGCAACTGGCCACTCCTGCGTCAGGCCATCCGGGCGACCGACGCCATCTACGTGCGCCGCGGAGGAGACCCCAACGCGCTCGACGAGATCTGCGATGCCGTCCACGCGGGGAAGGCCGTCGTCATGTTCCCGGAGGGGACCATACCAGGCGAAGAGGACATCCCGCGATGGGACGTCGAGCCCGACACCCACCTTCTTCGCGGTCGCAGCGGCGCCGTGCGCGTCGCGCTGCGAACCGGTGCGCCGCTCATTCCGTGCGGCGTGTCCGGAACCGGGCGTGCCTTCCCCCCCGAGGCCTGGCCGAGGATGCAGGAGCTGCCCGTGCCTCGTCCGGAGCCGGTCACCGTCCGTTTCGGCGAGCCGATTCGCTTCCCCGCCCCGGAAGGTGACCTCACCCGCGATCAGCTCTCTGCCCTGACCAAGCGCGTCATGCTCGCCATCAGCGCGCTCATCGATCACGAGCGCAACGCGCCCGCGGTCCCGGCGAAGGCCGCGTCCGACGACGCTCTCCCGGAGGATCTGCCTGCGATGGCTTCGGCTCGCCCGCGGGACGAGCGCCCTCCCTCGCGCAAGGTTCCGTGCGGGATCCTGTTGCTTCACGGCGAGCCATCGCACCACGAGACGCTCGACACTTTCGAGCCGATGCTCACGCGGCTCGACGTGCCTCATCGCGCCCCCATCCTGTTCGGTCCGGGGGCCGACGCGCAGTCCGGCAAGCCGCAGCAGTCGTTCCGTCTGGCCGAGCGCGCGCTGCTCGATCTGCTCCGCTACGCCGATCGTGCCGTCGTCGTCGGCGTGTCCTCCACCGCCCTGGTCGCGCTCGACCTCGCCGCGCGCCACGGAAATCGCGTCGCTGGCGTGGCAGCCGTCGCGCCCCCCATGCCGTCCCTGCGCTCCGAGCTGCTCGGGCGATTGCGTCGCGATCTTCCTCCCTCCGCTCAGTACGCCCTCGACCTGTCCAGGCTCCTGTCGTTCGTCCGGTCACCGCTGCTGGTTCTGGAGCCCAAGGGCCGACGCCATCCCCCCTCGTCCGCGCTGCGACGTCTGCGGTCCCGGGTCTCCTCCAAGGAGCGGACCCTGACCGAGTTCGACAGCCCGGGACCCGATCTGCTCGGCCGCGAGGCGCGGGGGCAGGTTGCCCGCGCCGTGGAATCGTTCGTGGCACGAATCATCGACGCTGCGGAGTCGGCTGTTCATGTCGATGCTCCGGTTCAGCGCGCCGCGGGCTGAACCGTCGGTCGCGCTCTCTTTCTTCACTCCCCCTCGTCACCGCCGGAACGCGAGCAAGCGCGACGGAACGCATCGACCACTCCCTGCTCCCACATCCCCAGATGCACCGGCGCAGCGTGCGTTCGCAGGTGCGGACCTTCGATCGCCTCCCGGGCGAGTCCCTCGATCGCGCGTCGATAGACCTGCTCCGATCCCGTGAAGTAGTTCCTGGCGCGGAGCCCGCGCACGAACCCTGCCGCGTCGCCGCGCTCCGCCGCCTTCACGGCGTCCGGATACCGATGGTTCAGCAGCTCGAGCCAATCCCTCGCTCCCTGGGCAGCGTCCGGATAGGCTCGAAACACCTCCCGCACAGCGCGTGCTGTCTCGTCGTGTCCCTCGACCGTGCGCAGTCGGAGGCTCATGCCCGTGGGGCCCGTCCCCTTGAGCCCCGCGAAGTTGAACCCGAACATGCGCGTCCCCCGCGCCGTCTCGTGCGCCCACTGCGCCCAGAGCACCGCCACGGTCTCACGCGACGGTTCCGCTCCCGTGACCTCCTTCCAGGCGCTGCGGATGCTGCGCTCGGCTTCTTCTCCGCTCATGGGGGTGCGCCCCTGCGCGTGCAGCACTTCCTTGAAGCTCGTGTGTGGGTCCGCGGGTGCGGGAGGCGGGGCAGGGGAGACGGGTCGGGTCACGGGAGGAATCTGCATGCCCCCTCATCGGCCAGCCGTCGCGACGGTTGCGTGTTCGTCCTGTGTCGCGCGTCGATTCTTGCGCGACGGGTGCCCGGAGCCTCACCAGCCAAAGCGCGATCGCGGCTCCTGCTTGCCCACGACGTGCAGGAGTCCCTGCCCAAGCAAGTCCCCCTCGGACCCCGCCGGCGACCGTCCAGGGCCACCCCTCGATCGGGAGGCTATCAAGGTCCGCCGACGGCGGCACGCCAGGAGTTGGTCTCGGCGCAATGAGCGTGAAGCCAGGACGGTCGGGCGGTTCTCCTATGCCGCGCGCTCCCGCATGATCGACAGGAGCTGGAGGGCAATCGCTCGGCGCTTGCCGCCGCTCTCCTCGGCCGGACCAACGCATGCCGGACACCCGTCCTCGCACGAGCACTCGGCGATCATCACCTGCGTGCGACCCAGCAGCTCCTCGATCCGTTCGTAGATGCGCTCCGCGATCCCCACTCCACCCGGGATGTGATCGAACAGGAAGATCGTGGGGTCGAACCCCGGTCGCGGGCCCTGGCCGAAGTCCCGTCCAGGCATGTCGCCTTCGGTGCTCTTGTCGCCGAGGGTCTGCCCGATGTCCGATCCCTCGCACATCAGCGCCATGGATGAGACCATCTCGAGGGCCTTGCCGATGCCGCGCAGGGCATCGATGGCAGCCGCTCTCCCGATCCCGGCGCCGGCGTACGTCGCCTCGGGCACCGTGAGCCACATCGAGGTCGTGTGCATCTGCATGTCGGGCAGGTGGACGTCGCCGTAGCCGACGTTCTCATGGGTGTGGAACTTGATCTTCTTGTAGCCGACGACCTTCTCCACGACGCTGACCTCGCCCCAGGAGGCCTGGCAGCGTCCGACGCCGCGAGAGGCTTCCTGCTCGATCACGCTGACGCGGCGGTAGGTGAGGGCGTCGGTGTAGTAGTCGGGCTCGACCTTGCGGACGAACGCCTTGTGGTTCTCGAAGTCGAGGCGCTCGACCTGGTACTGCTCGCCGTCGTGCTGGTAGATCGCCTGCTCGTGCAGCATCGTGTGGGTCGCGCGCCAGTCGAGCTCGGCGATGGCGCGTCCGTGGGCGACATCGACGATCACGAAGTTGTCCCAGCCGATGGATCGAAGTGAGACGTGGTTGGCGGGGTAGGCATCGGCGGCCCAGTGGAACCGGCCATCGGCCTCGTGCACGACGCCATGCTGGGCGAGGAAGCCGAGGGCTTCGCGCGTGTTGCCTTCGTCGAGCGTGGCGTAGCGATCGGCGTCCTGGCCCGTGGCGGTGTCCGCGTTGCAGACGAAGGGGAGCTCGAAGGCGGCGCACTTGAGGTGCTGGACGAGGACCTCGACGTTGCCCGGGTCGATGCGCGCCTCCTCGGCTCCGGAGCCCAGCAGGAAGCCGGGGTCGCGGGCGAGGTACTGGTCCATGGGAGCGCTGCGGCCCACCAGGATCGCGGCGGAAAGCTCGCCGCGTCGCCCCGCCCTGCCGAAGCGTTGCCACATCGCGGCGATCGAGCCCGGGTAGCCTGCGCACACGACGGCCTGCAGATCTCCGATGTCGATGCCGAGCTCCAGGGCGTTGGTGGCCACGACGCCGAGGATCTCGCCCTCGCGAAGGCCGCGCTCGATCGCCCTTCGCTGTTCGGGGAGGTAGCCGCCGCGGTACGCCATGAGAGCGCCTTCGGGGACCTCGTCGCCGAGGTTGTCGCGCAGGTACTTGAGCATGATCTCGACGGAGTTGCGCGACTGGCCGAACACGATCGTGGGGACGCGTGCGCGGACCAGATCGGAGGTGAGACGCACGGCCGACTTGAGGTAGCTGGCGCGGATGCCGAGCTCGGCGTTGACGACGGGCGGGTTGTAGAAGAAGAACCGTCGCCGGCCACGCGGCGCGCCCGACTCGTCGATGAGCGCCACCTCCGAAGGCTCCACGCCCATGAGACGAGCGGCGTGCTCGCGGGGGTTGCCGATCGTCGCCGTGGCGCACAGGAACACCGGATCGGAGCCGTGGAACTGCGCAATGCGACGCAGCCGCGCGACCACATGCGCCATGTGCGATCCGAACACGCCCCTGTAGGTGTGCAGCTCGTCGATGACCACGTAGCGCAACGCCTCGAAGGTGCGCGACCAGCTCGCATGGTGCGGTAGGATCCCCGCGTGCAGCATGTCGGGGTTGGTCAGCACGATCGGCGACTTCTCACGCGCCGCGCGACGCGCATCGCCCGGGGTGTCACCATCGTAGACCACCGCCGGAATCTCGATTCCGGCCTCCGCCACCAGCGCGTGCAGCCCCGCCTCCTGGTCGCGCGACAGCGCCTTGGTCGGGTACACGTAGATCGCTCGCGCCTCCGGATCGTCCAGGAGCGCCTGCAGCACCGGCAGGTGGAAGCACAGGCTCTTGCCGCTCGCCGTCGGCGTCGCCACCACCACCACCTTCGCTCCCCCGTCGTGCCCCCCCGCCGGATCGGCTTCCCCACGCGCCAGCGCCCACGCCCGCGCCTGATGGCTGTACAGCGCGTCGATCCCCCGCCGGTGCAGCGCCTCCCGAAGCTCCGGCGCGAGCCTGCGCGGAACGTCCGCGTACACCCCGTCGGTCGCCTCGAACAACCGATCCGCGGCCAGACACGGGCGCACGGCCCTCGACTCGAGCCAGTCTTCGATCACGGCCTCGAGGCCGGTGCGGCGTTTCCAGGGTGCGTCGACCATCGTGCCGTACTATACATCCGTTCCGTTGTGTGGCGAGCCCGACGCGCATCCTCTGTTCACCGTTTGTGGCGCTACCGGCCAGACTGTCGTAAACCACGCCGACTGCCTTTCAGGAGAATCGACTTCCCCATGACCGACGACGTCAAGCCGGACTTGCCCGCCGACAAGGCAGCGGATCTCCCCGCCCCTGCGGCAGAGACGCCGGCCCTCCCCGCGACCCCGCCGCATCCCAAGCGGCCGTCGTACGTGCTGCTGATCGCCGTCGCTGGCGTCTCCCTCGCCGCCGACTTGATCACCAAGGCCTGGGCACTGCGCACGCTCGAGAAGACGCTGCCGAACGGCGACACCTACGGCACCGCCAAGGACGTCACCTCCTGGTTCAGTTTCGTGCTCGCGCGTAACCGCGGCGGGGCCTGGGGTCTGCTGCAGTCCGCCGACGAACACGTCCGCAGGCCTTTCTTCCTGCTGATCTCCGCCCTCGCGATCGTGTTCATCGTGTCGCTGTACCGACGCGTCCACCCGCGCCAGCACGCCCTGAAGTGGGGCCTGCCCCTGGTGCTCGGCGGCGCCCTGGGCAACCTCGTGGACCGCATCCGCTACTCGTGGGTCGTCGACTTCATCGACATGCGAGGGGCTTGGGTCAAAGCCCTCAACGAGGTCATCGCCAAGATCTGGCACTCCCACGTCGTCACCGATCACTGGCCGACCTACAACGTCGCCGACATCGCCATCTGCATCGGCGTGGGCCTCATGGCCATTGACATGTTCACCAGCCGGCGCATCACCAGGGCCGATGCCCAGGCCCCGGTCGCCGCTGCCGAGGAGGCCGTCCCCACGCCTCCCCTCGCCGAACCCCCGCCCCAGTCTCCGCCGAACTCCGCGGCCTGATCCCCTCCGGCACCAAGGAGCGCCGCCGAACGCATGCGCCCTCAGCTCTACAGACTCTTCGGCGAGATCGCGTTCCCGAGCTACTTCGTCCTGCTGATCACAGGCTTCCTCTTTGCGACCGCCCTCGGCGTGCTCTGGGCGCGACGGATCGGTCGCAACCCGGATGTGATTGTCGACCTCGGCCTCGCCATGCTCATCGCCGGCGTCGCTGGCGCCCGCATCGCCCACGTCCTGTTCGACGGCTACTTCTGGGACTACGTCCACGTGTGCACCGACCCCTCCCTGGTGGACTGGCACATCACGAAGGAAGCGTGCCTCAAGCCCGTCGAGAGCTCGTGGCTCGACTTCGGGTGCTCGAGCAGCGGCCCTCGCGCCGTATGGGACGAAGCGCGCAAGGTCTGCCACCCGGCGCAGCGCAACTGCCTCGCGTGGGCGGAGTTCTGGGCAGGAGGGCTCACCTACTACGGCGGCTTCATCGGCGCCTCGATCGGTGCCTGGTTCCTGCTCAAGCGGGATCGTTTCCCGTTCTGGAAGGCTGCCGACATGGCAGGCTTCGCGATCCCGATGGGGCTGGGCTTCGGGCGCATGGGGTGTCTGCTCGCAGGGTGTTGTTTCGGCACCCGTAACGATGGCCTCCTCGGGCTGAGCTTCCCTCCCAACAGCCCGGCGAGCGAGTCGCAGTTCAAGCAGCACCTGCTCAGCGCCGTCCACCAGTCCTCTCTGCCCGTGCTCCCCATCCAGGTCGCCGAATCCGCCCTCAGCTTCGGCATCGCCGCCTTCTGCCTGCTCTGGCTCCATGGCCGCAAGCGCTACGACGGCCACGTCTTCGTCGCCTTCGTCGTGCTGTACGCGATCGCTCGTTTCGTGCTCGAGTTCTGGCGCGCTGACGATCGCGGCGGCTTCTGGAACGTGTCCACTTCCCAGTGGATCGGCGTCGTGCTCATCGCCTTCGCCCTGTTCCTCCACAAGCGCCTGTCCCCTCGCTCACGTCCCGCGTCCGCGTCGGCTTCCTGAGCCGTCGTTGTCCCCGATCGCGACGCGGTTGGCCCGGCCTCGCTGCCCGTTGTACGTTTCCTCCATGCGCTCTCCCTTGCGCCGTCTCCTGTGCGCGTCGCTCGCTTTCGCTGCGGCTCTGATCGCCTGCTCTTCGGAAGACCACAAGGCCGCGCCGATCGACTCCATCGGCTGCGAGGACGGCGGACCGAGCTGCGGCGTCGGGGCGAATACGAGCGTGCAGCCCGCCAAGGACAGCGGCGCGGACGCTGTCGCCGACGCCCGTGCCGACGCCGACGCCGAGCCGCCGAAGACCACCACGCTGTCCATCACCGTCGGTGTCCTCGACTCCGCATTCTCCAGCGACACCGCCGTCGAGCTCAAGAGCGCTGCCGTCCTGAGCATCCCCACCATCAACGGTCAGAAGGACCTCGCCACCGGCGGTGATGCCGGCGCCAGCGTCCTCGCGGAAGACGTGCTCACCGGCACCGCATGGTTCCAGGTTCGCCCGACCACGCTTCCGGACCTGTATGCGACGCACTCGCTGCTGACGGTGCGCGAGACCGACACGGCCCTGCTCGTGCCTGTCGTCGATCGCGTCCAGCTCGGCGCCCTCTACACCTCCACGCCCCTCGCCCCGATCCTCAAGGAGTCCGCCGCGCAGATCGCTGCGATCTTCGTCAATGAGCTGGGCGCGCGCGTCTCGGGGGTGAGGGTGACCGACAAGCCCTTTGCCCTCGACGGCATCCTGTACGACGTGGGGCCGGGGGCGTACCAGTCCGATGACGGGACGACGCGAACCGGGCCTGCGGGGATCGCGATCTTCGCGAATGTGACCGGCGGGATCGGCTCGTTCTCCTACGAGCGCGGCGCGGTCTCCCATCTGTCCCCGAGCATCACCTGGGTGATCGGCCAGGCCACCATCGCCGTGGTGACCGTCCCTTCGAGCTGACCGTTCCGTTCCCGCGATCCCGGTGCTACGCGGAGGGCATGACGGCGATCATTCTCGACGGCAAGGCTGTGGGGGCTCGCGTTCGCGCAGAAGTCGCGGAGCGCGTGGTTCGATTCCGTGAGCGCTTCGGACGCGTTCCGGGGCTGCACGTGGTGCTCGTCGGCGATGACCCCGCCTCCCACGTCTACGTTCGCAACAAGGAGCGCGCTGCCCGCGACGTCGGCATCGACAGCGTGACCCATCGTCTCCCTGCCGAAGCGTCCGAGGCCGAAGTCCTCGCGCTCGTCGATCGCCTCTCGGCCGACCCGCACGTAGATGGAATCCTCCTGCAGATGCCGTTGCCCAAGAGCATCGATGAGAAGGCCGTGCTCGACCGGATCGCCCCGGCCAAGGACGTCGACGGGCTGCACCCCTGGAACGCGGGGCTGCTGGCGTCGGGGCGCCCGGCGCTCGTACCGTGCACGCCGCAAGGGTGCATGCGTCTGCTCGACGAGGCAGGGGTCGAGCTCCGCGGGCTGCACGCCGTCGTCGTCGGACGCAGCATCCTCGTAGGCAAGCCGGTCGCGCAACTGCTGCTCGAGCGCCATGCGACCGTCACGATCGCCCACTCGCGCACGCACGATCTCCCCGGGCTCTGTCACTCGGCCGACGTGATCATCGCCGCCGTGGGCAAGGCGAAGCTGATCCAAGGGGACTGGGTCAAGCCCGGCGCGGTGGTGATCGATGTTGGGACGAATCGCACCGAGGTCGGCAAGCTGGTGGGAGATGTGGACTTCGACGCGGCGAAGGAGCGGGCTCGGATCATCACGCCGGTCCCCGGGGGCGTGGGACCGTTGACGATCGCATTCCTGCTTTCGAACACCGTGCTCGCGGGTGAGCGTCGGCTCGCCTGACAGGCGCCCTCACGCGGCGCGCACGGCGTTGTGGCGCAGCGACACCGTGGGACGCGGTCTCTCCCTCATGCCGGTCACCATGTGCAGCGCGATGGAGACCGCGCGGATTTCCAACGGCTGAGGGACCACCGCGAGGATGCCCCGCAGCGGCATCTTCGCGTCGAATCTGTACGCCACGATGCGGATCGCGTGGTGCAGATCGCGGAGCCGTTCCACCCGAGCCAGGCCGGAGTCGTTCGCTGGCGACATGTTGATCAGCACCGCCGAGCTCGCCTCCAGCTCGCGACCCAGGCTGTCCGCCTCCAGACACGCTCCGTCGATCCCGAGCACGTCGAAGCCCGCGCTGCGCACGAGCTGCTCCACGTGCTCCCGCTCGAGGTCGTCGTCCTCCACCACTATCACGCGATGAGCCGGTACGATCCCGGAGCTCCCATGCTGGTGCTCGTTCATGCTGCCCCTCCGGCTGGACTGCGCTCTCCTCCCGATCTGCATCAGCGATTCGGGATGACCAGCCCCCCGGTGTCGCCGTGCGGTGAGAATTCGATCGGATTCCGCGGCATCCGGTCTCGGAGCACGAGAAAATTCGTTCCGGTCGCCCACGGCATGTGCTGAACTACGCGCCTCATGAGCGCGCTTTCGGAGATCAAGTGGACTTGGATCCGCGAGCTCCGCAGGAACCTGCGGAGCGCGAAGGGGATCGCCATGGCCGTTCTCTTCCTGCTCGGAGGTGGTGCGGCCAGCGTCATCTACGCCGCCATCTCCGAGTTTGCCCTCCGCGGCGAGTCGATCCCCGCCGAGGCCATCCGCGCGCAACGCGAGAAAGTCTGGGCAAACGTCTACGGCGACCTCGGCGTCGGCAGCTACCTCGCGGATTCCCCTCTGTTCTTCGTCGGCCTCTTCAAGGCCCTCTGGTGGCTCATCCCCTTCCTCACCCTCCTCATCGGCTTCGAGCAGGTCTGCTCCGACCTGCAGCACCGCACCATCCGCTACGACTGCGTTCGCGCCCGACGCTGGTCCCTCGTCGTCGGCAAGTCCCTCGCCGTCTGGACCATCGTCTCCCTGCTCCTGCTCGCCCTCAACCTCTTCGTCTGGAGCGTCACCGTCCTGCGCGGCGATGACTCCCTCGGCGTCGTGCTCAACTGGGGTGGTCGCCTCTGGCTCCTGACCGTCGTGTACACCGCCGCCTGGTCCGGCCTCACCATCCTCGCGAGCTCCCTGTCTCGGCGGCCGATCCTCTCGCTGTTCATCGGATTGGTCATCTTCGCAGGCCTTGCCCTCGGTGACCTGTCCACCTGGGCGATCCACGAGGCCGCCGCACGCGATTCGTCGATGTGGATCGCGAAGTTCGCCCCCGCGCGATACGCCTTCCCCGGCTTCTACCAACTGTGGGTCGTCACCCCCAGGGCCCCCGAGATGATCGGCGGTATCGTGATCCTCCTGGCCTTCGGTGCCGCGAGCACCGCCGCCGCCTGCTGGCTCGTCAACCGGAGCGATGTGTGATGGACCGCCCCCCCGTCTTCGCAATCTCCGTGCAGTCCGTCACCAAACGCTTCGGCTCCACCGTCGCCCTCGAAGAGGTCTCCTTCGACGTCGAGGCCGGTCACGCCTTCGGTCTCATCGGCCCCAACGGCGCCGGCAAGACGACGGCGTTCTCGATCATCGCGGGCTATCTGCACCCCGACAGCGGCCTCGGGCTGGTGCTCGATCACGACTCGCGAGCGATCGACGTCCTCAAGGGGCGTCTCGCCGTGCTGCCGCAGGACGCGCTGCTCCCCTCCTACGAGAAGGTCGGCGAGTTCCTCGTGCACATGGCAAGACTCCAGGGGATCGACCCGTCCAAGGCCGAGGGGTGTGCGCGGCAGTCGCTGCAGGAGGTCGACGGTGCGGACTGGTGGTCGCGACGTTGCGGCAAGCTATCCCATGGGATGGCGAAGCGCGTGGCGCTTGCGCAGGCGTTCCTGGGGACTCCGGAGGTGGTGCTGCTCGACGAGCCCACGGCTGGTCTCGATCCGCGCATCGCTTTCGAGATCCGCTCTCTTGTGAAGAAGCGGAAGGGGAAGTGCACCCTGGTGATTTCGAGTCACAACCTGCACGAGCTCGAGGAGATTTGCGACGCTGCGGCCATCCTGGATCACGGACACATCGTGGCTGCCGGATCCATGGTCGATCTCACCGCCGCATCGCGCGAGATCCGCGTGGTGGTTGCCAGCGGGCCGCTCCCCATGGACAAGCTCCGCGCGATCCCGGGGATCACCCGGGCCGACTACACCAAGAGTGATCGCACGCTGGCGGTCCACTTCGAGCCCTCCGCGGGAGATGCCGAAGACGTCATCGGGCAGGTGCTGTCGTGCCTTCTCGCGGAGAAGATCCGGATCTCCGGAGTCTCCAAGGGCAGGGGGCTCGAGCAGCGCGTGATGGAGCTCACCGATTAGCTCCGATGGTACCGCCTGCGCGCGGGCCTTCGTGTGCTATGACTCCTGCCCGATGGCACGCACCAAGACCCCCAAGGAACCCGCTCCTCACCCCGCTCGCGAGACGGTCGCCACCATCCGCAAGGTGCTCGACGCCGCCGCACTCAAGGTCAAGCCCTTCGTCCATGAGGACCAGTGCGGCTTCGTCATCGACTTCGAGGATGCGCTGTACGAAGGCGCCGTCGCGTACATCATCCTCCCCGAGAATCGCTTCATCTTCGCCATCGATCTCGCGGGCACCGGCACCCCCGACACCGCCCACTCCATGGCCGAGTACATCGCCCGCGCCAACTACGGGATGGTCGTCGGCAACTTCGACATGGACTACACCGACCTCAGCGCTCGCTTCCGCGTCGGGCTCGACTACGAGGGCGTGGAGCTCGGCGCCCCCCTGATCAAGAACATCGTCGCCACCGCGCTCGAAGCCTGCGACACCTACGCCGCGGGTCTGGCCGACGTGATGCAAGGCAAGCTCACGGCGCTCGAGGCCATCCGCACGATCGAGGAACCCGAATCCTGATCGTCGTCGGTCGCTGTGCTACAAGCGCACGGTCCCGATGCCCCTTCCCACCGTCCTCGACTCTCTGATCTCCCGCTCCCTCAAGCAGTCCTCCAGGACCGCCTTCAGCATCGCGCGGGGCGACCAGATCCAGTCGTCCATGACCTGGGGGGACCTCGTCCACAGGAGCCTCGTCGCCGCCCGCTGCCTCTCCGACGCAGGAATCCGGCGCGGCGATCGGGTCATCGTCTGCCTACCGATCAGCCTGGACTTCCTGTCCACACTCTTCGGCGTCTTGCTCGCAGGCGGCGTCTGCGTCCCTTCCTACCCGCTCGTCACCGGGCACGGACTCGAGCGATGGAAGCAGCAGATCCGCACCGCCGCCCGTATCGCCCAGGTCCGATGGGCCGTCGCGCTCCCCTCCCAACGAACCCTCGTCGCGGCCCTCCTCGCCGAGCTCAGGGAAGGAACCCTCGCCCTCGACCCCAGCCAGCTTCGCGACGGCGCCCCGGCCGAATTCTGCCCTATCGAGCCCTCCGATCTGGCTCTCATCCAGTTCACCTCCGGCACCACGCGAGACCCTCGCGGCACGGCCATCTCCCACGCTGCCCTCGCCGCCAATGTCCTCGGCCTGGTGAATGCCCTCGCACTCGACGAGGACATCGTGTCCGTCTCTTGGCTCCCTCCCTATCACGACATGGGACTCGTCGGACACGTCTTCGCTCCCGTCGTCTGCGGCGCCCACCAGGTGCTGTTGCCCACCCACCAGTTCCTCTCCCGTCCCGTCTCCTGGCTCCAGCTCATCTCCACGCTGCGCGCCAACCAGACCACGGCGCCCAACACCGGCTACTCCATCTGCGCGCGACGTATCCCCGTCGAAGCTCGTGAAGGTCTCGATCTGTCCACCTTGCGTCAGGCCCTTGTCGGTGCCGAGCCGGTCCTTCCCGACACGCTCGACGCTTTCTCGAAGGCCTTCTCCCCGTGCGGATTCTCTGCCTCCGCCTTCCGCCCGGTCTACGGCCTCGCCGAGTCCACCCTCGCCGTCGCCATCGCTCCCCCGGGCGGCGTCCGCGTCGACCGCGTGAGTCGCAGCGCACTCGCCTCCTCGGGCCGCGCCGTCCCATCGGATTCCGGCACCGATTCGATGCAGTTCGTCCGCGTCGGTCTCCACCTCCCCGATCATGAGCTGCGCGTCGTCGACCCTCTCGGCAACCCCTGCGAGCCCCGCCACGTCGGCGAGATCCTCGTGCGTGGTCCCTCGCTCATGCAGAGCTACTTCAACGACCCCGCCGCGTCTCGCGATGCGCTGCGCGACGGTTGGCTGCGCACGGGCGATCTCGGCTACCTTGCCGACGGTGAGCTCCACGTCACCGGGCGCAGCAAGGAGCTCGTCATCAAGGGCGGTCGCAACTACGTGCCGGTGGACATCGAGGCCGCGTGCGAAGAAGACCCCGCGATCCGCAGGGGTCGCGTGGTCGCCTTCGGCGTCTCCAATCCGTCCACCGGCACCGAGGACATCGTCGTCGTGGCGGAAGCCCGCAAGAAGCAATCGATTGGGAGCCCCGACCTCGCACGCCGCCTGACCGCGCTCGTGGTCGAGCGCGTGGGAGTCCGGCCCGATCATGTGGAAGTCATGGGCCCCGGAGTGCTGCCCAAGACGTCCAGCGGCAAGCTGCAACGCTCCCGCATCAAGGCCGCGTGGGAACGCGGCGCGAAGCTCCGCACGCAAGCGCCGGGGCGTCTGATGGACAATCAGCTGGTCGAGCTCGTCCGCGGAAGGGCGATCGCGCTGGCCGATCTCGGCTGGAGCAAGGCCCGCGAATGGCTCAACTGGAGGCAGTAGACAGAGCTCTCATGTCGCAGCCCCAGCCCTCTTCCGCACGCCAACCCCGCGTGGCGTTCGTCGCCGGCGGCGGCGCCATCAAGGCCTATGCCTTCCACATCGGCGTCCTCTTCGGCTTGCGCGAGTGCGGCTTCCACTTCCGCGCCGGCACCCGCTGGAACCCCGTCCATGCGCCCCCCGGCGCCCGCGAGATCGACACGTACGTGGGCTCCTCCGCCGGAGGCTGCATCGCCGCCGGATTGACCGCGGGACAAGGCATCGACGAGATGCTGAACGCGATCCTGGGCACCTCTTCGG
>CAYMUE010000059.1:0-35056 GCA_964393505.1 uncultured Polyangiaceae bacterium | reverse complement strand
CACCGGCCAACGCTGCGCGCCTCGCGGAGGTGGAATCCAACCTCGCCAACGCAAGGGCCCGTCATACCGAAGAGCACCCGCGCGTGAAGCTCCTTGAGGCTGAGGCTGCGGAGCTCAGGTCCCGCGGCGCTGCCGGCACGAGCGGCACCGCGCGCGTAGCCGCTCCGACACCGGGCGCGGGCCGCCTCGAGCACACGGTGCAGACCCGCCGCGCGGCGGAGCAGCGGCGCAAGGCGCTGCAGGACGTGATTCGCGAGTCCGAAGAGCGGGCCTCCAAGCTGACCGCAGTCGAGGGGGAGGCCGCTCGGTTGCTGGCCGACATGAATGCCCAGCAGGACCATGTCGCCTCTCTGCTCAAGCAGTCGGCCACCGCGGAGGACGACGTCCGCAGCGCGAGTTCCTACTTCCAGATCGTGTCGAGGGCGTCGCCTCCCGATCACCCGGAGCGCGGCTTCGGCTGGATCTTCGCCCTCGGATTCCCGGTCGCCGTCGTGCTCCTTGCTATCCTGCTGCTGCTCCTGCGCGAGATGAAGTCGCTCTCTGCCCGTACCGCGACGGAGGCAGCGTTCTGGGCCCGTGCGCCGGTCCTGTGGTCCAGCAGTTGGCCCCGAGGCACCGAAGCCGAGTGCCGTGAGCTCGGAAGACAGCTCGCCAATGTCATGGAATCCCGTCCCGGTGTCGTCGGCTTCACCGTCCTCCGGGGCTCGAAGTCCGATGGGGACGCTGCCTCGTGGCTTGCGGAGCTCGTGGCCGACCGCCTCAACGCCAGGGGCGAGAACAGCAACATGGTCGACCTGCGCTACCGCGTGCTCCAGGAGCAGCTCGAGCTTGCCGACGCCCTCGAGCACAGGGTCCTCGGCGAGGAGATCGGTCTGCTCCGCTCCGACTTCCACGCCGTACTCACGGTGCTCCCGTCCCTCGATGACCCTGCCTCCGTGCGCGCGGCGCTCCGTTGGATCGATGCCCTCGTGGTCATCGTGCCCAGCGGTCGGGCTTCCTATAAGCGTCTTCATTCCCTCCGTCACACCCTCGGTCTGCAGGAGCACGGGCTCGGGCTCGTGATGATCGGTGTCCCCGCGGACCTGCTCCAATCGACGGCACGAACGGCGACTGCCGCCTTCGCATTCTGGCCACCTCCGCGGCGCCGACGCCGGGCCGCGGTGATTCCCGCGCAGCTCGAAGAGAACAGTGCGGGGCCGCTGATAGCGCTCGAGGAGGTCATTCCTCCGCGCTGACCCCAGCTCTGCCGTGCCGGATCCGCTGGAGGGCGACGCGCGCGAGAAACTCCGGATTCCCAAGCAGATAGCGTCCCGCGAGTCGCCGAGGCTCGTGAGCCAGACGCCAGACCCACTCGAGTCCCAGCTCCCTCCAGCCGAGCGGCGCACGTCGCTTCGCCCCCGATGCGAAATCGAAGAGCCCACCCACGGTGATGCTCACAACTCCGGGACTCCGACCAAAGTGCCTGAAGGCAAACCGCTCCTGCAGGGGAGACCCCAGCGCCACGAGCGCGACGCACGGCGCCGCTGCAGCCACCACCCGCGCCATTTCGGCGTACTCCTCCTCTCGCAGGAACCCGTGCCATGCCCCCACCAGCCGCAGGGATGTCGAGCCTCGCCAGGCTTCGAACGCGCGATCCGCAACCCCGGGGTCCCCTCCCACCAGCGCAATGGGAATGTCGTCCACCGCAAGTCTGTGCAGCAACTCCGGCACCAGATCGGTTCCATTCACGTTCGCCGGCAACCGGCACCCCAGCATCGCCGCACCAATACGCAGGCCGATGCCGTCGGGAAGTACGAGATCGGCGTTCTCGAAATCCTCTCGGAGTTGCGGCGTTCGGGCCGACGTCGTGATCGCGTGGGCATGCGAGAAGAACACCCGCGCAGACCGATTCTCACGCAAATAGCCGCGAATCCTCGCTATTGCATCGACGGTGTCGACCGAGTCGATCGGGACCGATAGGATACGGAATCTCGACCGACGCTCCCGTGCCTCGCGAACGGCTAGGGGACTGGAGACCACGTGAACGAACGCCCATCGGACTACGAGCTTCGCGTCGCTCACCCCCGAACGCCGGCGTTCGTAGCGCGCCTCCTCGATCGGAGGATCCCCGTAGCGCAGGCCCAGCCTCGTGCGCAGCTCGTACGGTGAGATCACCCCCGGTATCAACCCGAGGTCCCTGCGTCCGATCCGCGTCCTCGCCCCGACAATCCGCGCCCTGCCCTTCGCCACATCCCTCAGCCTCGCCCGGCGCTCGAGCGGTATTTCTCGGGGTTCCATCGTGCGTACCTCTGGCTTTCCCGGGACGCTTCCCCGTGATTCCCAAACAACAACCCGACCACGAGGCGTACATCGAGTCCGGGCGACTTCGTGCGCGAGTACAATGCCCGCGCCGCCTCCACTTCCTCATCGTGCGCGTCCGGCGGAACCAGGAGCGACAGCACGTCGAGCACCACCCCGTCCGGATCCTGCTCGTCGCGCACTCCTACCCATCTGCCCGATCCCTCCACCACCCTGGCCAGCCTGCGGAACGCCCGGACTCGCTCGGTCGCCGTCAGCGCGGCAAACGGTCCCGCTATGCTCACAGCAATCGCCGCGGCAAGCCGAAGCGCGCACGCCGGCGCTTTCCCCCGCATTCCGAGAAGAAGAGGATCCTCGATCGGCAACTCCCGTCCTCCGTGACGCACCAGCCTCCCGGGAAACGCGCACGCGCGCTCCACCACGACACCCTGGCCCACGACCACTCCCGGTGCGATTCGTGCGTGAACGACTCGCGCCTGGGACTCCACGATGCTGCGCTCCCCCAGGATTGCGCCGGGACCGACAACCGCCCCCTCCGAGACGAAGCACCCTTGGCCGAGGTAGCACGGGGGACGCAGCACGGCGTTCTCCGCGGCGACGGCCCCACGCGCACGCCAGATCCCAGGCGACACCTGGGTTCCTCGAACCACAATCCCCTGGCGCGTCTCCGAGAGCACCTCCTCCACCAGTGCGTGCGCCGCTGCCTCCGAATCCAACAGACAGACCCACCCCTCCCCGCGCTGCTCCCGCCGTGCGTGCTCCACGCCGTCGACATGCGTAATCGCAACTCGCGGCGGCGACTCCCCGATCACGATGTCCGATGACGACGCCTCGGCGTCCGAATAGGCAACGCCCAGAGAGGTCGTGCCAAGGACGCAGTGCGGGACCACGACCACCGGCCTTTCATGGGAACCGACCCGGTCTGCGAGCTCCCGCACGCCGAGAGGAGAACCAGACGGAATCCACACTACTTTCAGACCGGCGGAGGACAGCGCGTCGCACGAGAGCTCCGACGGCAGCGGTGTGGTCGCGACTCGATTGACCGCGACCTCCTCCACCCCCGCGGCGGCAAGCCACTCGAGCTGCCGGACCAGCAGCGGTGCCCCGGCCACCGGACGTGCGAGATCGGCCGTGGAGTCGGCCTTGTCCGAGCCAAGGATGAACGCCCTGGCAGTCAATACGCACCTCTGCCCGTGAGCACCGCCGGTACCGTCCGAACCAGGATGTCCGCGTCAAGGCGCAACGTGGAGGTGTCGATGTACTCGAGGTCCAAGGCGACTTGCTGGTCGAAAGACAGATCGCTACGTCCGGATACCTGCCAAAGGCACGTGAGCCCCGGCTTGACTTCGAGCCTGCGGCGCTCCAGCGCACCGTAGCGCGCCACCTCCCGAGGCAAGGGAGGACGCGGCCCGAACGTCGTCATCGTCCCGTTCACCAGGTTCCAGAACTGCGGAAGCTCGTCGATGCTGTACCTGCGCAGATACCGTCCCACCCGCGTGATCCGAGGGTCCCTCCGAATCTTGAACGTCACTCCCCCCGAGCATTCGTTGAGGTGCATCAGCGCCTCGAGACGCTTCTCCGCGTCCACGTACATCGTGCGGATCTTGTACACGCGAATCGGAGCACCGTGACGCCCCACCCTGACCTGCGTGAAGAACGCCGGGCCGGGCGAGGTCAGCTTGACCAGCGCCGCCGCCGTCAGCACGACCGGCGCCGAAGCGGCAAGCCCCGTGCACCCGACAGCCAGATCGAACGCTCGTCTCACGACGGGCGCAACCCCCCGCGTCACGCCCAGTCGCGCCACGGTCTTCAGCCGCGTTACCCCGGCAAGGGCCCGCTCCAGCCCGCCCGCGACAGCAGGCGGTACGCTCGACGCGTTCCCGTGATACCCCCCTCCGCTCTGCATTCGTCCCCCGGACCGCGGCGCACCTCTGCGTGCTCACCGCCCTCCGAGCATTTGGGAGGATCCAACTCCGAGCGCAATCCCCTGAGCGGCAGCGACAGCTCCTCTCCAACTCGGACACACCAACCCGCTCAACCACGGCGGGCGCGTTCAAGAGTCGGTCGCTCACGGGCGCAGGAATCGCTCGCCGCCCGCGAGGAGAATCGAAGCGAGACCTCGTTTCCCTGCTCGTTCCACCACATCGCCCGAGCCCCGGCCTGCATGATGACCAGGCCCCGACCGCAGGTGGGTATGTTGGACCACGACAGAGAAGGAAGCGCGGTCTGACGTTGGAGCCGAAGCCATGCCCGCCAGTCGAAGCCAGGGCCGGAGTCCGATACCCTCACCACCGCGTCGCCCGACCCGTCCCCCATCGTCATCACCGCTGCTCGCACCACCGCCTTCGGGGCGGCAGCCTCCTTGGCGAGAATCCTCGCGAGAAGCGCGTCCACGTCTCGGCCTCGCTCCGCCGACGGTACTCGAAGCGCGCCGTAGATGACCGCGTTCGTGAGTGCTTCGTGGACGGCGGCGAGAACGAGGCCTCGACAATAGCCGTCTCCCATCGCCTCGACGATCCGGGCTGCGTGACCGACGAGACCGCCGATGCGTGCGGGAATCACGAACGATCGCTCCAAGCCTCCTCCCGGATGATGGACGAACGGCTCATGGTATGTAGATCCCGCGGCGAACAGTGGCCAGTCACGGGTTCCGGGTCTGTGGCGCGGGCCCTATGGAGCCGCCATGCGCGCCCACCGCGTCGATGTCGTCGTTCGTTGCTTCAACGAAATGCCGCACTTGACACGCACTCTGAGCGTGCTTCTGCAGGATCCCCGGCTGCGCGTTCGACTCTTCGACTCCGGGTCCACGGATGGATCCATCGACGAGGCCGTCCGGGCGGGCGTGCAGATCGTGTCGACGCGGTCCCCCAAATACGTCCCAGGCAAGGTGCTCAACGATGCAATGCGAAAGACCGAGGGCGAGGTTGTGGCATTCGTCAATGCCGATGCCGTGCCGTTGTCACACGATGCCGTGACACGCCTTGTCGAGGCATGCGAGTGCGGAGCCGCCGCCTCCTTCGGGAGACAGGTCCCGCGTCCCGATGCGACTCCGGCCACGAGAGCCGACTACGCCCGGGCATTTCCCGCGAGCCGGGAAGGCAACGGACTGGTCCACTTCTACAGCATGGCGGCGAGCGCCATTCGACGCGACGTCTGGGAGGCGCTGCCCTTCGACGAGGCGCTGCGGTTCAGCGAGGACGTGGACTGGACCCAGAGGGTGCGGGTCCTGGGTAGAGCGATTCGTTATGTTCCCGGCGCCGTGGTCGAGCACTCGCACGACTACGATGAGCGGCAGAGATGGAAGAGAATGTTCGGTGAAGGAGAAGCCGACGCTGCGATCTACCGGGTCGGTGCCCCGGGTGTAGTGCGCGGTTTCGCTGCGCCGCTGTTTGCACAACTCCTCCGGGACGCTGGCAGTGGAGTCATCCATGCGGGAGTCGCACGGAGAAGGGTGCTGGAGCAGGCCGCCCGATGGCGCGGGAGAACGGTCGGCGCCTCACAGCGATTCCTCCCAGGGGACAGGGACCAGCGCGTCCAGGACATCGGCTTCACCATCCGGCGCGAGACGGCCGCGGAGCTCGCCGCGCAGCGGTCGATCGAGCTCGCCACCGCAGCGCTGGCGCAGAAACTGCGCGGCCGCGCCGAGGCCCTGCTTCTCCTCGGTGGGTTCGCGTACGGTGAGGGCGCCGTGGAGCTTCGCGAAGGCAGATACGTCATTCACAACGACCTCGACCTGGTCGCGGTCGCCGACACCGATGCCCAGGCGCACCGCCTGCGGAGCGAGTGCGAACGGTTGTCGCGTCGCGCCTCGGAGGTTTCCGATGCCGTCGTCGACGTGTGGTGCGTGAGTCGAAGAGAGCTCGAGTCCACGAGAGGAAAGCTGCTTTGGGCCGACGCCGCGATACGGGGGGTTCGCGTGGTCTGGGGAGACGCCTCGGTGACAGCACCGCTCGCCCGACTCTCGACGCGTTCGGTGAGACGGGCAGAAATCGGCAGGTTGCTCGCCAACCGCGGTACGGGAATCGCGCTGTCGAGGCTGGCGTTCGAGCGAGACGGCAGCTCGGAGGGGAGGAGGGCTGCCCGACACGTCGCCAAGGCGTGGCTCGCGCTCGGGGATGCCGTGCTAATTTCGGTGGACGACTACGGCGCCCGGTCCGCAGACCGAATCGCAGCTTTGCAGCGGCTGTCGTCCGTCGGCGCACCCTGGGTCGAAGAGCTCGCGAGTCGATACTCCGACGCAGTACGCTACCGGCACGCTCCCCACGAATACGTCGAGACGCGTGACGGCCTGGAGGCCGCAGTCGCGGCGCTCTGGCCGATCCACGCGCATCTGGAGGCGTATCGGCTCGGAGAGTCGGTGTGGAAGGATCCGTTCGCGTACGCGTTCGCGCGCAGACCGCGCTTCCCGGAGCTCGACGACGTCGCCCTCCCCGGACGCTGGCTCGCGGGACTTCGGGCTCTTGCCCACGGCGTGGTTCCCTGGAGACAGTGCGGCGTGCACCCCAGGGAGGTGCTGGCGCGGACTGCGGCGCTGATCGCCTATTCATCGGGGCTTCCTGCGGCAAGACAAGCCTGCTCCAGGTTGCTGCGCTGTTCATCCACTGACCCTCACAGCGTGGCAATGGCCCTGGAGGCGATTCGAGAGCGCGGTGCATAGCAGCCAAACGCTGCATTCGCGTCCGACGGACACATGACCCCATGAGTGCGACCAAGGGACTTGCGAAGGATGCGGTGGCTTCGGTCGCACGACATGCGGTCACGGTCATCGCCGCCATCATCACCGTCCCGATCCTCGCCCGCACCCTCGGCGCCGAACGCCTGGGGTTCTGGAGTTTCCTGGGAACGGTGGCGTTCTTGACCAGCCTGTGCGACTTGGGGTTGAACACCGCGACGCTTCGCGCAGCCACGGGCAAGCACGCGCCCTATGCCCGCTCCGTGGCATATCTCTCCGTCGCCGTGACAGCGGTCGTGAGCATCCCGTTCACGACCGCTGCGGTCGCGTGGCTGTGGAGCGTGGCGAACCGCTTGCCACACGAATTCGAAGCCGACGCCCGCGGTGCGGTGATCATCGCCGTCGTCGGCGGCGCCATTGCCGCGGTCAGCCAACCTCTGCGCTCCTATGCCCAGGGGCAAGGATACCTCGTCAAGCTCGCTTGGGCTCGGGCGGCCGCCGTGGGATTCCAGCTCCTCGTCACACTTCTCGAACTATCGCTGGGCCAGAAGCTTCGGGCGCCCGCCACAGGTTTTGCGGCAGGAGCCCTCGTCGAAGCTGTCGCGAGTGCGTGGGCCGTTCGCGACGGCGTCCGCTCCGCAGGATTCCCGACCCGCGAGCAGCGGCGGGAGATCGCGCGGGTTGCAGGCGCCGGACTCCTCACCAACTTCGCCGTCGTACTCGCCGTTCGCCTCGACCTGGTCGTGTTGGAGAGAATTGCGAACCTCGCCACGATCGGCGCCTACTCGGTCGCGCAGCGGATCGTCGACCAGGGGTTCACGCTGGTCAAGCAACTCAGCGCGGCGCTCGTGCCTAGATTGGGCACCAGGGCCGAGAACCGGCACTCGACGATCGCTCTCGGCACGGTGGTTCTCGGGACCTTGGCGGGCGCACCCCTCGCCGCCCTCGGAGTCGCCGGCCGCCCTCTCATCGTCTCCTGGGCCGGCCCCGCCGTCGATCAACCCATCCTCGGACAGGCCCTCGCCTGGTATGCCGTTGCTGCCACCCTCATCGGCGTCGAGACCGTCGCCACATCCGCCATGACGCTCGGCGGCAACCCCATGGCTGCCGCACGGTTCGTCATGATCGCTTCGCTGTCCAATGTCGCTGCATCCGTGATCGGCGGCCTGCTCTTCGGCCCGTGGGCCGTCGCGGCCGGCACCACCGTCGGTGCGGTCGTGTGCACAACGCTGGTGTGGCGCGCAACCAGGACCGCGGAGCGGTGGACCTGGTCGCAGGTCATCTCCACCCTGAGGCCGCCAGCAATCACCGTCGCCGTTGCGGGCGTCAGCGCCGCTCTGCTCGATGCCGCGGGCCTGCACGTCGTCGCCGTGCTGTTGACCGCGACATGCCTCGGGATGGCAGCATCGGGCGTGGCTCTGCGCCGCGTCGTGCTGGGCTTTGCGCGCAGCCGCGGCGTGGCGGCTGTCACGCTTCCGATTGCCGCCGAGCAGCCCATTGCGTATCGGGGATCCGAAGCGCAGCGCAGGAGGGGGTGAAGCGGCCCCGCCGCACCAACCCGGCTCCGGAGCGCAGCACCCCTCTGGGGGTGGCGAACGGTTGAGTCGGTGTTGCGTGCGAAGCGGAGGCAAAGACGGCAGTACGCCGAGACGAACCTTGACGTCCGGAAGCGGTGCACGAAAATGATTACATCGTCGGACACCCGACGGCGGGGATTAGCGAGCAGGAGATCGCGGGACTTCGGACGGAACTGGGGGCCCGTATCTCCCGCGAGCAGGAGGGGGAACCTAACATGTTCACCGTGAAGAGCGTCCCCAGCGCATGGATGGAGTTGACCTCTCGCGTGACGAGAAGGACACATTCCGACTCCAATCTCGAGAAGTCGAACGAATCCGAAACCGACATGGAAAGCGCGGTTCCATCGCGACGCCCGGTCGTGGCAGGGAGGGTCGAAGTCGTTCGCATCCGGACGCGTCGTCTCGACGGTAGCACCTGCCTGACGATCCGTCCTCAGCTCTCCGCCGCATGGAATCGAGGCGCCTCCACCGTCGTCATCGACATGTCCAACGTCGTCTTCCTCGACAGTCTCGGGATCTCGGCCCTCATCGCCGAGCAACGCAGGAAGCCGCGGGGCACACGCATCGTGGTGAGCTCCCTCAACGAGTTCGTTCGCGACGTCTTCGAAGTCACTCAGCTCTTCCAGATCTTCGACGTGTATTCGAGCTCGGAAGCCGCCGTATCGACGCTGGCGGCGTGACCCGACACGACCTCATCCTCGCGAAGACCAGAGCGCCATTTCGTGCATGATCCCATACAGCTCCGTGATCTGTTCCACCGGCGTGGATGGGGTGAAGTCCGTCAGCAGCGCGGCATCGGAGTCGGGATCCTCCGGGCGGTACCCGTGCATCCCCGCCACCGGTACCGTCCCCATGTGGCTCGGATTCAGAAGCACCCCGGGCTCGAGCGCGAAGACCGCATCTCCGAACCGGTTGTCGGGCCACCACACGCCGAGACCCGAAAGGTCGCTCGTCTCCAGCCACCTGCCCGTGCGGGCGTCCTCGAGCGCGTCCACGATGCGCTCCCTGGCTCCCGACCGCAGAAACCAGAAGCGCATCATCGTGGAATCGTAGACCGCTGCGTAGTCTCGACCGTACCGCAATCCCAGCCGCGCCACGCGCGGCATCAGATTCACCACCCTCCGCACCGTCGCCATCCCGTGATCCGAGAACACCGCCACACGAACCTCGTCGTATCGCGTGTAGGCGTCGCGCAGGACCTCCCGCAGCTGCGATTCGTACCAGCGCAGCCGCTCGTCCACCAGGGCTGAGTCCCGCGTGTGCGCGTGCATCAACGCGTCGAGCTGGCTCGTGTACATGAACGCGAACTGAATCGTCCCCTCCCGAACCGACCTGCCCAGCGACGCGAAGCTCTCCGCCTCCCCCGCGCGCCAGTCCGCAACGTGGTGAGCGATCCCGATCCCGACGAGGTCGTCGAAAATGCTCGTTCCCCGATTGATTCCTCCCGGCACGAAGATGTCTCGCTTCTCCGCGTAGTCGAACAGAGGAAGCGCTCCGAACGGCAGGTTGTAGATCTGGAAGTAGCCTGTGTAGCCGTAGGCCGACGCGATCGCCTTCGACAGCAGGTGCCTCACCCGACCGCGGTCCACCAGTGCCCCGGGCAAGTGCGAGAGGAGCTTCAGCGGACCGAACGGACTGGTCGTCGGTGAGTAGTAGAACGAGGACCAGTGGTCGTTGTCGCGGGGCATGCGCCCCGTGAGAATCGACGGAACGCACGCGGAGGAAAACCCGAAGATCGACTTGACGCTGCGCCGCTCGAAGCACGACTGCATGAACCAGGGCCTCGATGCGACCACGTCCCAGCCGCAGGCATCCACGAACATCGCGATGGCAAGGCGCTTACCCATAGCAGTTCGATGCTCCAACCACCGACGCGGTCTCCGCGCGTTGGTTCAAGGACCGGAGAGATGCCCGACCGCAGCGGAAGTCCCATGCGATTCCTCAGCAACCCGAAGCGCCCACGGCTCGAGGGCGTCGAGCGCGATGCGTTGGCCTCCACCGGTTGTGAAGAGGTGATTCGTTCCAGCCACGGAAACGTGTGTGCCCTAGGGTCGAGCCGTTGTGCCAAGCACAGCCATGCGAACCTGGTCGCAGAAGACCTTCCGGCGCTCTCCGCCGGCGATCAGCTTCACCCGCCTTCACCACCTCCCGCTTCCCAGATTCAACACCGCAGCAACACGCCTGCCGTCGGGCCACACGGCCTCCGCCTCCAACCACGTCGCCCCCTTTCCGTCGGAGAACGCCACCGACGGGGAACCGAAGCGGGGCTCCAGCCCCGCCGCTTCCCAGACCACCTGCGCCTGCTCGACAGCCATCCCCTCGACGTCGAGCCGCGCCGACACCGCAGTTGCGTCGGCACCCGACGTCTGCACCACGATCTTCGCCGTCGCGGACCGCCACGGTTGGGTCTTCATGGCCCCTCGCGCCATGAGAAACGCGCCGGCCCCAAGTCCCCTGCCGAGCGTGTCCACCGTGAACTCGGTCGTCACGTTGTGGGTGTCCGTCCACCGATCATAAATGGGATACGGCAAGTTCTCGTCGTCGTCGCGCGGGAATGACAGTTCGCGGAGCTCGTCGCCATAGGGCCCCAACCAAGGTGGCCCTGCCTGGACGCTCCCCAAAGGAATGCCCGACGGCGGCAGGACGCGTCGGTCGTTGTGCGCGAACTGATGCACGATCTCTCGCTGCCGATGCCAACCCAACCCCGTGAGGAATACGACGTTGAGAGGGTTGGCCCCGAGCTCGTGGGACACGTTCGTGGCGATCGCCGCGAGCACGTCAGGCTTGGGATCAATCTCGTAGGCCACAGCGAGATCGAAGGCATTGGCCGCCGAGAAGTACCAGCCGGCGGTGCGGAACCGCTTGGTCGGCTCGGGGAAGCTCGTCCCGTAGGCGTTCTCCTCCGCCCATCGCACCAGATCCCGACCGCGCAGAACCACTTGCGCCCGGCACCGCTCGAGATGACCTGCGTCGAGGTCGCGCTCCGCAACGCGCCCTGTCCGTGCCGCGAAAGCGTAGCTGCGAATCGCGGCGCCGTAGGACTCGAACATCCTTTGCCACGTCCATCGCACCGTCGCCAAATCGTCGGGATGGAATGACTGGAGCAGCGACTCGTGAAACGACTTGTCTCCGGTGGCGAGGTACAGCTCCGTCGCCGCCCACGCAAGCTCATCGTCGTGGATGAACTCGTCTCCGTAGTGCCCGATGCGTTGATACGAGCCGTCTCCGCCGAACCGGTTGCGCGCTGCCCGAAGGAAGTCCCAGCCCCTCCGTGCGGCGGCGAGGTAGCGCGCTGCATCCGCGGGAAATGCTCTCTTGAATCCCGGTGAAGACGCCGTCTGTGCGAGGGCCGCAGACGCCGCCGCGGTGGCTATCGTGTTCTTCGGGAAAACCACCTGCTGGTCGCCGCGCTCGGGCAACACGTCGTCCTCGTAGGCGCGATTCTTCGGGTGAACCAAATAGTAGAACCCGCCGTCGGTATCCTGCAGCTTCGCGAGCATCTCCGCCTCGTAGCGTGCGATCTGAAGCAGGTCGGACACGCCGTCCCCGCTCTCCGGCAGTCCGAGGTTGTCCAGCGTCGCAGCCCCGGGAAAGGCGTCCGCAGCGAAGACCAGCTCGTGCACCAGCTGAGCGCTGTTGAACGTGTACTTCCCGTAATCTCCGGCGTCGTGATGACCTCCACTCACGTCGATCTTCCCGGTCCGCGCGAAGCGATAGAGGTCGGCGTCCGGCTCCTTGACAATGGGCGCGGTGTGACGCGGGTTGTTTTCTGCTCCCTGCGTGAAGCCGAGCAGCCTCTCGCGGAGCTTGGCGTTGCCCGAGGACGGGATCTCGGCTGCGTCGGTGTGACATCGGGCATGGGCGAATCGAGTGAAGGGCAGACCGATCTCGGCGCCACAGCGCTGGTGATACAGCCCGAGAGCGTATGTCCGGGCGACTACCGCGGAGACGCCCTCGTCGATCAGGAATCGGTACGAGGCTCCCACGCCTGGAACGACCAGCACGTACTGGCCCGGCTGGTGGAACGCAGAGAAGTCTGCCTCCAGGACCTTCTGGTACGGCGGCGTCGCATACGGCTGCCCTCTCTCGCGACGCAGCGTCAGCCGGCCATGGAACACCCGCTCTCCGGTGGAGGCATCGACGAGCCAGAACGCCGATTCCTTGATCTCGAGCTCACCAAGAGTGCCCAGGTAATAGCCGACGAAGGCCTTCTTGACCCAGTCCGGTGGGTAGCCCACCTGACTCGCGTGGATCGCCGGACTCTGCCGCATCGGAGCCAGGTCCGCCGCGAATCGCATCGCTTCGCCGAATACCGCCCCGTCTGGGTTCTTCACCTCGACGAGAACACCGTCGGGCAGTGGCTTGGCGAGCTCGAGGTACAGGCGGTTCGCTACACGCAGGTCCCTGTGACGCAGAGGCGCGTAGACGGCGCGACGCCGGAAGCCCACGCGCGCGACTTGCACCGACTTCCCGCCCGCAGCGACGGCAAACTGATCCGGAGCCGGGAGCTCAGCCTTGTTGCCATGGACGAAGTCCCAGCGCTCGGGCGGGCGGCCACGTCCCAAAGAGGTGACCAGCTCGAGCTCGAGAATCCGAGGTGTCAGCACGGTGAGACGGGGCGCGCCGATGGATGGTTGCTCGAGCGATGCGTCAAGGGCTGGAGGGGCGGCGGTGGGGCCACCGCCAGGGTCCGGCGTGGGACCCGGAGTCGGGGCAGGCTTCCTCGAGACCTGGGAGACGCGTACGGGTTGAGCACAGCTGCTGCCGGAGCACGCGGCGTGGATTCCCGCCAGCAGCAGCGGCACCAGGAGCCAACGTCGTGGGCTTACAGAGGATGACATGTTCGCGGCCGGGACATGAGGGCACGGAGGCACGAGGGACACAGCGTCCGTCGTGCCCCGGCCACCCGACGAACGTTGGAGAAGGGCAGGCGCGTGTCAACCGGCCCCGGGATCAGAAGACCGCGAACGGGTCGGCATGCGCCCACCGCGTCCGACGCGAACGGACCGCGCTCCGCGTATTGCGTCCGTCGTCCCGGCGCGGCATGAGTGTGCCGCAGGATCCATCGGGAAGGACGAAACGGCATCATGGTGGCAGGCTCGAACCGCAGCTTCGAACGCTCGCTGGAGCAGCGCATTCTTGTGCTCGACGGCGCCATGGGAACGATGATCCAGCGTCGTGGTCTCCAGGAGCGAGATTACCGCGGCGAGCGATTCGCGCAGCATCCGCGCGAGCTCAAAGGGAACAACGACCTGCTGGTGCTCACACGTCCCGACGTGGTGAAGGCCATCCACGAGCAGTATCTCGAGGCTGGCGCGGACCTGATCGAAACCGACACGTTCAACTCCACGGCCATCTCCCAGGCCGACTATGGAACGGAGTCGCTCGCGTACGAGCTCAACGTGGAAGCGGGGCGGCTGGCGCGGAAGGTGGCCGACGCCTGGACGGATCGTACGCCGGACAAGCCGCGGTGGGTGGCTGGTTCGATCGGCCCGACGAATCGTTCGCTGTCCATTTCTCCGAAGGTGGAGGATCCCGCCTTTCGGGCGGTGACATTTGATCAGGTTCGAGGGGCCTACGCAGAGCAGGTGAGGGGACTGCTCGACGGGGGCTGTGACGTGCTCCTCGCGGAGACGGTGTTCGACACGCTGAACCTCAAGGCGTGTGCCCTGGCGATCGAGCAGGTGTTCGAAAAGACGGGCAGGCGGATTCCTGTCTTGCTCTCGATGACGGTGACGGATCGCAGTGGACGCACGCTTTCCGGGCAGACCATCGAGGCGTTCTGGATTTCCGTCGCACACGTGCGTCCGGCAGCCATCGGACTGAACTGCGCCCTCGGAGCGCGGGAAATGCGCCCGTGGCTCGCCGAGCTCGCCTCCGTCGCGGCTTGTCCGGTGATCTGCTATCCGAACGCCGGGCTGCCTAACGCTTTCGGGGAGTACGACGAGCGACCCGAGGAGACTGCCTCGCTTCTTCGGGAGTTTGCAGAGGCGGGGCTGGTCAATCTCGTCGGCGGGTGTTGCGGCACCACGCCGGATCACATCCGGTCCATAGCCGCCGCGGTGCAGGGATTGCCCCCCAGGCGCGTTCCGCCCGAGTCCTACGCCCCCAGCTTCGCAGGACTCGAGCCGCTCGTCATCCGGCCCGACAGCAACTTCATCATGGTGGGCGAGCGCACCAACGTGACCGGCTCGAAGCGCTTCGCCCGTCTCGTTCTTGACGGCGACTTTGCCGCGGCGCTGCAGGTCGCTCGCGATCAGGTTCGCGGAGGTGCGAACATCCTCGATGTCTGCATGGACGAGGCCATGCTCGACGCGGAGCAGGCGATGCGGACGTTCCTGCAGCACCTGGCCTCCGAGCCCGAGATCTCCCGATTGCCCATCATGCTCGACAGCTCACGCTGGTCGGTGCTCGAGGCAGGCCTGCAGTGCCTTCAAGGCAAGGGGATCGTCAACTCGCTCAGCTTGAAAGAAGGCGAAGAGGCCTTTCTCGACAAGGCCCGCCGGGTGCGCAGGTACGGCGCAGCGGTGGTCGTGATGGCCTTCGACGAGACCGGACAGGCCGACACACCCGATCGCAAGGTGGCCGTGTGCGAGCGGGCCTATCGTCTCCTGATCGATCGCGCCGGCTTCGAGCCGCGTGACATCGTCTTCGATCCCAACGTGCTGGCCGTGGCGACCGGCATCGAGGAGCACGACCGCTACGGCGTCGCGTTTCTCGAGGCGACGCGCAGGCTGCGCGAGCGTTGCCCAGGCGCCCTCGTCAGCGGCGGCATCAGCAACCTTTCGTTCTCCTTCCGCGGCAACGACGTCGTGCGGGAGGCCATGCACGCAGCGTTTCTGTATCACGCGATCCGCGCAGGCCTGCAGATGGGGATCGTCAACGCCGGACAGCTCGCTGTGTACGAGCAGATCCCCTCGGAGCTGCTCGAGCGGGTAGAGGACGTCATCCTCGCGCGGCGACCCGATGCGACCGAGCGGCTGGTCGAGCTTGCGGCACGCGTGAAAGGGACGGCCGACCGCAAGCACCAGGATCTCGCGTGGCGCAACGCTCCGGTCGAGGAGCGTCTGGCGCACGCGATGGTGCAGGGGATCGACGAGTACGTGGACGTCGACGTGGAGGAAGCGCGGAGCAAGCTCGGAGACGCGCTGCGTGTGATCGAAGGCCCCCTGATGGACGGCATGACAGTCGTGGGGGAGCTGTTTGGCGCTGGGAAGATGTTCCTTCCCCAGGTCGTCAAGAGCGCGCGCGTGATGAAGAAGGGCGTGGCATCCCTGCTGCCGCACCTGCACGGCGAGGACGCTCGGGGCGTGCGCCGCACGCAAGGAAGGATCCTGCTCGCGACGGTCAAGGGCGACGTCCACGACATCGGCAAGAACATCGTCGGCGTGGTCCTCGGGTGCAACGGCTACGAGGTCGTAGATCTCGGCGTGATGGTGCCGGCCGATGCCATCCTGCGCGCCGCGGTAGATCAGCGCGTCGACGCCATCGGCTTGAGCGGCCTGATCACTCCCTCGCTCGACGAAATGGCCCACGTCGCAAAGGAGATGAAGCGGTTGAACATGCGTCTCCCGCTCCTGATCGGTGGCGCAACCACCAGCAAGCAGCACACCGCCGTGAAGATCGCCCCGGAGTACGCCGAGCCGGTCGTGCATGTTCCCGACGCGTCGCGCGCGGCGGGAGTGCTGGGCTCGCTGCTCGATCCCGCCCGCCGCCAGGACTTCGTCGAGGCCAATCGCTCCGAACAGGATCGGCTCCGCGAGCAGCACGCACGCAAGCTGAGCCAGCCGCTCGTGCCACTCATCAGGGCGCGCGCGCACGGCCTGAGGCTCCCCTGGAATGACGCGGACCTCCCCGTGCCGTCGTTCGTGGGCAGGCGTGTGGTGGAAGAAGTCCCGCTGGCCGAGCTGGCGCGGTACATCGACTGGACCTTCTTTTTCACCGCCTGGGAGCTCAAGGGAAGGTACCCGCAGATCCTCGAGCACCCGCGTTACGGTGAGGCGGCCCGGGACCTGTACGCGCAGGCGCGCGCGCTGCTCGACCGCATCGTCGAGGAGAAGCTGCTCACAGCCCGAGCTGTCTACGGCTTCTGGCCCGCGAATGCCGACGGCGACGACATCGTGCTCTACCAGACAGCCGCCGATCGCACCCCGATTGCGCGCTTCCCCATGCTCCGCCAGCAACAGCAGAAGAGCGACGATGCGCCGTTCCAGTGCCTCGCCGATCTCGTCGCACCCATCTCTTCGGGCCGCCTGGACTACGTGGGTGCGTTCGCCGTCACGGCGGGAATCGGCGCCGAAGCGCTGGTGCGAAGGTTCGAGCAGGAGCACGACGACTACCGAGCGATCGCGACCAAGGCCCTGGCCGATCGGCTCGCCGAGGCGGCGGCGGAGTGGCTGCACGAGCGTGCGCGCAGGGAGTGGGGCTACGGGGCGGCGGAGAGCCTGTCCAACGAAGACCTGATCGCGGAACGCTATCGCGGGATCCGGCCGGCCTTCGGGTATCCGGCATGCCCGGACCACACCGAGAAGGACACGCTGTTCCGTCTACTCGACGCGCAGGCTGCGGGGATCCAACTGACGGCGAGCTTCGCCATGTCTCCGGCGGCGAGCGTGAGCGGGATTTACCTGTCCCATCCCGGTGCGCGGTACTTCAACGTGGGACGCATCGGGCGCGATCAGGTGCAGGACTACGCCCGTCGCAAGGGAATGACCCCGGCGCAGATCGAGCAGTGGCTCGCTCCGAACCTGGGCTACGACCCCTGAGACACGGTTCCTGGACGGATGCAGAGGCCGGCCGAAGAAGTCCGACAGCCCGCGCTCTGATTCGATGGCGCGCGGCGTGCGACTGCTGCCTATCCCTGGGCCTTCGCCTCGAGCTCTTCCCATCGGGCCGTGAGGCTCCCGGCGAGGCTCTTCGCGTTCTCGAGAGAGGTCTTGAGCCCAGCGACCTCGCCTGCCCGACGACTGTACAGCGTCGGATCCGCGAGCTGCTCCTCCAACGCGCTCACCTGCGCTTCCGCCTGTTCGATGCGGTCCATGATTCCTTCGAGCTCTCGCTCCTCGGACCACGTCAGCGCCTTCGCGTTCTTCGGTCTGGGGGGGCGGACCGACGGCGACGGTTGCGCAGACGCCGAGCGCGCCGCGAGCGCCTCTGCCTCGCGCGCAGCCTGCTCCGCCTTGAGGCGCCGCCACGTCTCGTAGTTGCCAGGATACAACACGACCTTGCCGTCCCCCTCGAACACCAGCAGCGAGGTCGCTACCCGATCGAGAAACCACCGATCGTGCGTCACCACCAACGCTGTGCCGTCGGACTCCAGCAGCATCTGCTCGAGCGCCGATAGCGTCGCCACGTCGAGATCGTTCGTCGGCTCGTCGAGCATCACCACGTTGCCGCCGTCTCGCATCAGGATCGCCAGCGCAACGCGCGCTCTCTCCCCGCCCGACAACGAGCCCACGGGCTGACGCTGCTTCGAAGCGTCGAACAGGAAGCGGCCCAGGTACGAGGTCACCTCCACGGGCTTGCCCGCCACCTGGATCGTCTTGCGTCCCTCGCCCACGTTGTCGCAAATTGATCGGGCGTCGTCGAGGCCCGATCGCGCCTGGTCGAAGTAGGCCAGCTTGGAGTTCACTCCCACGACCACGGAGCCGGATTCGGGCTGGAGCTGTCCCAGGATGGTTCGCAGCAGCGACGTCTTGCCGGTGCCGTTGCGACCGACGATGCCGATGCGCTCTCCCTTGCCGAGCAGCAGCGTGACCCCGTCGATGAGCAGCTTGTCGCCGAGACGCAGGCGCAGATTGTGAAGCTCGAGAATCGTCTTGCCGGTGCGTGGACCGTCGAGCGAGAGGGAGACGCGGCGTTCGGGCGGGGGCGCGCTCGTGCCCAGGGCCTCGATCGCGCGCTGGATCCGCGCCTTCTGCTTGGTCGTTCGCGCCTTGGGCTGGCGCCCCAGCCACTCCAGCTCCGTGCGCAGAAAGTTCTGTCGGTTCGACTCGGTCCTCGCCTCCAGCCCCTGCCGCTCCGCCTTGGCTTCGAGGTAGTCCTCGTAGCCGCCGTCGTAGCTGAAGAGCCGTCCCCGATCGAGCTCCAGCGTGCGCTGTGCCACGCGATCCAGCACGTATCGATCGTGAGTGATCAGCAACAACGCCCCTCGATGCTCCTCGATGAGGTAGCGCTCCAGCCACTCGATCGTTTCCACGTCGAGGTGGTTGGTGGGCTCGTCGAGAATGGCCAGATCCGGTCGCGCGACCAGGATGCGTGCCAGCGCGAGACGGCGCAGCTCACCGCCGCTGAGGGTGGCGACGAGAGCTTCGGGGTCCCGCAAGCCGAGGTGTCCGAGCACCGCCTCGACCTGATACATCCGCTCCCAGCCGCCGAGTCTTTCCACGTCGGCAGCCGCGCGCGCCTGCTGCTCGACCAGGGCTGCCGTGTCGCCCTGACCCGCGGAGAGCGACGCCACCGCGGCGTCGTGACGATCGCGCGCCTCCGTCCACGTCCCCAGCCCCTCCGCGGCGATCTGGCGCACGGACCGATGGGGATCGAAGGTCGGTTCCTGGGGCAGGTAGGCGACCCGCGCCTCGGAGCGGACAGCAATGGATCCGCTGTCGGGCTGGTCTGCCAGGGCGAGGATGCGCGCTAGCGTGGACTTGCCCGAACCGTTGACGCCCACCAGACCGATGCGTTCGCCCTCCTCGATGGAGAGCGCGACGGCGTCGAGCACGATTTGGGGACCGAAGGCCTTGTGCAGATCGGATGCAACGAGTACGGGCACGGCGCAGGTATAGCGTCGGAGCGGCGTCCGAGGAAGGGCAGGCTCGCGTTCTCGAATCGTGCCCCCCAAGGCAGCGCCCTTCGCCCGCCCCCGCGCCTTGGGCTATGATGGGTCCGTCTCAAGGAGACCCGAATGTCCGAGGGTACGGTTGCGGTCATCATGGCCGGAGGAATGGGTGAGCGGCTCAGGCCCCTGACCGACGTGCGTGCGAAGCCGGCGGTCCCGTTCGGAGGCGTGTACCGCATCATCGATTTCTCGTTGTCCAACTGCATCAACTCGGGAATCCGACGCATCTTCGTGCTCACGCAGTACAAGTCCCACTCGTTGAGCAACCACCTCAAGGCCGGCTGGAACTTCCTGTCGCGACGCCTCGGTCAGTTCATCGACGAGGTCCCTGCACAGATGCAGATGGGCGATCAGTGGTACAAGGGCACCGCCGATGCGATCCGCCAGAACATGGGCCTGATCGAGCGCAACGACGCCAGTCGCGTCCTGGTCCTCGCCGGCGATCACATCTACAAGATGGACTACCGTATCATGGAGCACTTCCACGCCGAGCGTGGAGCCTGCATGACGGTCGGCGCGGTCCGGGTCGACGCGGAGCTGGCGCGCGAGAGCTACGGCGTGATCGAGACCGATGCCAGCGGTCGCGTCACAGGCTTCGAGGAGAAGCCCCGCGAGCCTCGCACCATTCCGGGCACCAACCAGTGCTTCGCCTCGATGGGGATCTACCTGTTCGAAGCCGAAGTCCTCCCAGAGTGTCTCCGCCATCACCTCAACGATTTCGGTCGCGACATCATCCCCGCGATGGTGTCCCGCGGACAACCCGTCTACGCGTTCGACTTCTCCGAGCACAACCGCATCGAGGAGAACGAGTACGTCACCGCCAACGGCGTGCGGACCCGTCAGCTCGTGAGCCGAGCGAGCGACTCCGATTACTGGCGTGACGTCGGAACGATCGACTCGTTCTGGCTCGCCAACCTCGATCTCGTGGCCACTCGCCCGAAGTTCAACCTCTATGGAGAGCGGTGGCCGATCTTCAACAACCCGCAGCACTTTCCCCCCGCGAAGTTCGTGCACGACGCGCCGGGACGGGTCGGCGAAGCGATCAGCTCGATCGTCTCCGACGGCGTGATCATCAGCGGGGCCTCCGTGCGCAACTCCGTGCTCTCCGCCGGGACCTACATCCACAGCTACACCACCATCGACAGCTCCGTTCTGCTCGGGGGATCGATCGCCGGCGGCTCCCGCATCGAAACCTCCATTGGTCGCAATTGCAGGATCAAGAACGCGATCATCGACAAGAACGTCGCCCTCGGCAACGGCACGGTCATCGGCTACGACCGCGCAGAAGACGAGCGCCGCGGACTCACCACCACCAGCCTGCCGGGCACCGAGGACTACGTCGTAGTGGTCCCCAAGTGGTTCTCGCTCTGACAACGGCATGAGCCGCTCACGCACCAGCTCCTCCGCGAAGAAGACCGCAGATCGCGGCGCCGTGAGCACCTCCGGCGAGCCCACCAGAGTTGCTCTGCTGCGCAGGATTGAAGTGCTCGAGGCGCGCCTCGATGCGCTCGAACGCCTCGTCGCACAGTCGCCGCCTCCGCGGAAGAAGCTGGCCTCTGCCGATCTCGATGACCTTGAACCCGTCGTCGTCGATACCCTCCTCGCCCTCGACCGCGAACACCGCCTCGATGGACTGGTGCCGATCCCGCACGTCCGAAGGAGTCTGCCCGGTTTCCTGCGCGCCGACCTCGACCGGATCCTGCTCAACCTGGAGCGCCGGTTCCGGATCGACCTCAAGATCGCCAACGACCCGATGAGCATCGAGACGCCGTCGGACGGCATCTCGCATCCGGATCGCGGGCTGCTGTACTACGCAGCGCTGCGTTAGGAGATGCGGTGGCGGGACCCGAAGGAAACGAAGCGGCACTGAGGACGGCGTTGCGGCAGTCCCCGAACCCGTTCGCCGAAAGCACCGTGCGCGATCCCCACGACACGGTCCCCATCGACGTTCCCGACCTGCACGCCGAGCCATTCCAGAAGATGCGCGAGCTCATCGAGCGCGTGCGCCTGGAGGCGCGCCCCCGCATCCAGGTCATCCTCGGCGATCCGGGAGAGGGCAAGACCCACCTGCTTTGGCGACTCAGAAAGCTCGCGGAGGACAGCTGGCGCACCGACCTGCCCATCGCGCTCGCGTCCATCGCTCCGCTGCGCGATCCGGGGCGCCCTTTCGGACACATCTACCGCGAGGCCGCCGTCTCGCTATCCAACCCTCTGCCCTACATCGATCCCTTCGGAGAACAGCCCGCCAGCCCCCTGGAGCGACTGGGCTGGCTCGTGCTCGCAGGCGCCGTCGCCCACCTCGCCAGCCGCGAAGGACGCTACCCCGACTGGTGCGCGGATCGCGTCCCACGCTTCCTCGCAAGCTTCGTCCAGCGAGCCGTCTCCGATTGGGACCAGGCTGGATCCGTTGTGGCCGATCGCGCCCGCTCCTGGGCCGATCTCCAGCGGATCGATCCCGATGTATGGCGCATCCTCGCCCGTCTCCCGGCGGAGCCCACACGAGCTGCGGCGTTGTCGTGGCTGCGCGGGGCCATGCTCGACGATCGCGATCTGTCGCGATGGGGATTCCCGCCGTGCATCGACAACGAGGACCGGGCGTTCCGCGTGCTCACCTCGCTGTGCAACTGCCCTCACACGCCGGTCGTGCTCGGATTCGATCAGCTCGAGGGGGTGCGAAGGCTCGGGGTCGAAGCCCCGCGCCAGCTCTTCGCCGCCCTCGTCGAGCTGTTCCACCAACGCGCCAGACTCGTCATGATCGTCATGTGCCAGACCAGCGTCTGGCCCGAGATTCGCGACCGGCTCGAGCAGCAGATCCGCGATCGCCTCGAGCCCCCCATCCGCCTGCGCGGCATCTCCCCTGCCGAGGCCCTCGCCCTGTGCTCCGCGCGGATGCGTCCGATGTGGAGCCAGGCCGGAGTCGAGCCCCCCTTCCTCACCTGGCCGGTGCCCGGCTCCGAAATCAGCGGAGCCGTCGATGCACAGACCTGCCGCACACCCAGGCAGATCCTGCGTTGGATGGCCACGCGCATCGGCGCGGATACCGCGATCGACGCTGCCCCGGCCGTGGATGCACCCCCGCCACCCCCCGCACCGGATGCCTTCGAGCAGCACCTGCTGCGCGAGCGCGCGACGGTCTTCGATCGCACTCTTGAGAGCCGTGCATCCATCGCCCGCGCGGCTGTTCACCTGGCGCTGGATGTGCTCGCTTCCTCGGGAACTCCAGCGCACGGAGTCACGGTCGCCGAAGTGCGGACACGTTCCTTGCGCACCGAAGGCGAGGGCGCGACGGTCGCGATGCTCGAGCTCGGCGTGGAGAAGCACCGCGTACACATCGAGGCCAACAACGGCGCCCACGGCGGGAGCGTCAAGGCCCTTGCCCAACGACTCGCGCGGGCGGTGGCGAGCAAGCAGGCAACGCGCGCCCTGATGCTCCGTGAGCAGAGCACCCCCCTGCCCGCCTCCGCCGCCACCATCGTGGACAGCGTCGATCAGGTGTCCGTCGCTTGGCTGCTGGCCGAAGACGTCGCGGTCCTCGCGGCCTTCGAATCCTTCGCCCACGCCTGTCAGGCCGAGGAGTCGCCACAAGATGCGATCCGCGAGTGCGCGCTCCTAGTGGCGCGCCTCGAGGTCTTCGGCAAGCTGCTGCGCGCGCCCTTCCAGGCCGCCGAGGTTCTCGACGACTCCGCCGATCCCGGTCTGCTGCGCCGGATCGAAGACCTGCTCTCGAGTCGAAGGTCCGTCATACGCGAAGCCCGCCTCGCAGACATGCTTGGCGTCCCACGCGACCAGGTCGCGCGAGCGCTCGATCTGCTGCAGGAGCGGGGCGTCATCGGCCTGACCACCGACTCCAGCATGAAGCGGATCGCGTTTCGTCGCAACGCGTGAGCGCTGGCGAAGCCCCGCCGTTCGCGTATGATCCGCGCCCGCGATCCTCGCAAGGTTCGCTGCCGCGCACGGATCTGCCGAAGGAGCAAACATGTCGCATCACGAATCGTTGGTCCCCCGGGTCGCGTGCTCGATGGCTTGGACCGTCGCTGCCTCCCTCGCCACGGGATGTGCAGCCACCGCGGCTCCAACCGCCCCCCAGACTCCGGCTAAGCAGACCGACGTGGCCCCGGTGGCGTCGCATCCTGCCGTCGCCCCGATCGCCCCCTCTCCCAAGGATCCGTTCGCGATCCCGGCGAACCTCCAGCGCGAGAGCATCCCTTCGATCGTTCCCGCGCCCCTGGATCCCAACAAGCACGTCCTCGCCCCGCTGCGCAAACCTGCCGCCAAGGACGATCCTCACGCCCTCGCGGTGCCCCCCGCGCCGAAGGCGTGCGCGCGCTACGTCTCCCACAAGGCAAAGCCTTCCAAGAGCTGCGCCACGCGCGCCGAGAGCCTCGGTCTGCTCGACGAGGCGATGGCGGTCGATGACCCGGTCGCGCGCGACCTGAAGCTCGCCGCGCTCGAGCCTTGTGCCGGCCTGCCCGCCGGAATCGTCCGGGCGTTGCGGGCCGAGCTGGCCCCGTTCGAGTGCGCCGACGCGCTTGTGGTCTCGGAGCTCGGCGCCAATGCCACGGCCTCGCAGGAGGTGCGTCCCGTGCTGTTCGCTCTCGCCTTGGGCTCCAGGCTCCGCAGGGCCGCGCAGGGGCAACCCACCCTCGCTCCTCCTCACGACAAGCAGCGCGTAACCGAGTTCATCGGCGCTCCGATGAAGCTCTGGATGACCTCCCAGGCGACTGCCGTCGAGGAGATCTCGCGCCAGGGCGCCGGACTCACCGCCTACGCCCGCGGCGTAGTCGCCGTCGAGGCCGGCATGGCGGACATGCGCATCGTCGAAGGCGTGCGATCCGTGCCGCTCCCGGAGGAGTACGCCAAGGACCAGGAGCTGAAGGACGCCTACTTCGGATCCCTCGAGCAGTCCCTCGACCCAAGGAAGATCCGCGGGCGCGATGCCGCCCTCGTGGGCCTTCGAGACCTGGCCGCCGTCGGGGTGATCTCCGATGCGCGCGTCGATCGGGCCCGTGGGCTCCTGTCGAAAATGTTCGGGGGACGACGTATCGACGCGCTCGATGCGGTCGCGTTGCCGCCGCTGCAGGCTGCCTCTCCATCCACCGTGGAGCAGCGCCTCGCCGGGCGCCTCCCTACCTGGTACGCCGGCATGATCCTCCCGGCAGACTCGGTCCGCGACCCCGGCGTGTTCCGTCAGCTTCTGACCCGCGGGGTGCCCGCGCCCATGCGCCAGGCCCTCAACGGGCTCGCGCAACCTCCTGCCGAGCTCGGCTCTCTGGTGGTGCGCATGCGCCTGTCCCTCGGCACCACGTACTGGCGATCCGTGGACTTCGACGAAGCCGTCGCCTCCGCCGCTCCGCTTCGCGCCTCGGGCGACAGCTCGTCGGCCAACGCCTTGATGCTCGCCCTGTCCCTCGGGCTGCGCGGAGGCCCCAGGGACGCTGCCGAGATGATGGTGCAGGCCCCCGCTGTCTCCCTCGGCTTGGGCGACACCGCGCCGCTCGATGCCGTCGCCGCCGCGGATCCCCAAGGCCAGATCGGCGCCATCGCCGCCCTCGACGCCGCAATCCTCCAGCAGGTGTCTCCCCCGGGACCGCCCGATCCCTCGTTCTGGTCGTCGGTCGCCCATCGGTATCGTCAAGCCGCTGCAAGACTCTCCAATCCCGCCCTGCGCAGCCTTGCCGAGTCGCGAGCCAAGGCCGCAGAGGAGATCTCCGCAGCAGCGCAATCCTCTCCGGCGACCGCTCGCTGAATCCCCAGCTCGACGCACGAGGTCATGGTGACTGGCTCAGGTGCTTCGACCCCTCCCGACGTGCTCTCCTGTCCCGTTCGCGGGTGCGCTCTTGCCATGCCATGGTCCTCGCGCACTCTGCTGTGCCCACAACGACACGCCTTCGACCTCGCGCGCAGCGGCTACTGCAACCTGCTGCAACCCCAGGACCGCAAGTCGCTGCACCCGGGCGATTCGCGGGAATCGGTGATCGCTCGCCGCAGGTGCTGGGAGAGAGGCCTCGGAAGCTCGCTGCTCGATGCGATGACGGAGCTGCTCGAACCGTACCTTGGCCCGGCGCGCAGGGTACTCGACGTCGGGTCTGGCGACGGCTTCCTGTTGCATGAGCTGAGCGAGCGGCTCGGCGCCGAAGGTTGGGGCCTCGACATCTCGGCCCCAGCTGTGGAGGCCGCAGCGCGCGCCTGGCCGGCGCAGCGTTGGATCGTCGCCAACGGGGATCGGAGAATCCCCTTCCTCGACGGCGTCTTCTCCGCGGTGACGTCGATCACTTCGCGACGCAATCCGTCCGAGTTCCGTCGCGTGTTGAACACCAAGGGCGCCCTGCTCCTGGTCGTTCCCGCTTCCGACGACCTGGCCGAGCTGCGCGAAGCGCTGCTGGGGCGCGCGGTGGACAAGGATCGGGCTGCGTCGGCGCGAGCATCATTGCAGGACCTCTTCGAGCAGGACGAGGAGCGAACCGTTCGGTCCTCTCATGAGCTCGACGGTGCCGCGCTCGCGGATCTGCTCCAGGGAAGCTATCGCGGGGCTCGCCATTCCGCGCAGCACAAGCTCGCCCGGATCCGGAGCATGACCGTGACCGTGAGCTACCAGCTGCTGTTGTTTCGTCCCAAGGGATGACACGGCGACGCCGCTGTCGCGTGAGCTGTCCAGCCGGAAGCGCGCCCCGAGTCGTCAGTCCACGGCGAACGACAACCTGAACGCCGGAACCGGCGCGACCTCTCCGTCCACGCTCCGCCTCGGGGCCTGAAGCGCATCCATCACCGCGACGACCTCCTCGAACGACGTCGATGATCCCGTGTGCACCACCGCCCGGTCGGTCGCCCAATCGTTCGTATTGCGATGTATTCCGTGGGCAGTCCACTCCTGCTCCGCCGTCCGCGCAAGCTCCGGGAAGCGAAGCGACCCGTCGGGCTCCAAGGCGCGTAGCGGATGACGGGGGACATCGACCGAGGTCAATACGACGGAGCCCTCCTTCCAGGAGAGCCGGAAGGACGAATCGTCGCGCATGTCGACGTGGAGCGCCTTTTCGACCTCTGCCGGGGGACTCGTGCCCGCCCCGGGCGTGTCTGCGCGCGCCTCCATCCGCGCCGCATGCGACCAGACCGCGGTGATCAGGAGAAACGAGATGCAGCAGACCAGCAGATCGACCATCGGAACGAGGTTGATCTCGTGATCGACCGCCCTGCGCCCCGCCCCGCCCTGGTTCACGACAACAGCACCCATCGCGACACCTCCGGTTGTGGTGGGATCCGGAAAGGACCCCGGCAGCATTGCGACACGAAGGGCCCGAGGCAGTTCCCGAAACCTCAATGATCCAGGATGGTTGCGAAATTCTTCCCGGATGGTGGTGGCGGCGGGGAGCTTGATTCCGAAGTCGCGTACCATAGGGACGCCATGAGAACCATCGCTCGACGCTCCTGTCTGTTCGCTCTCGTGTTCTGGGGCTCCGTGGTCGGTTGCACGATCGTCACCCAGCCCGACCCGAAGCAGCCCACCGCGACGACCACTGTGACGACTGCGACGGCCGCAACCGCGGTGGCGACGACTACGGCGACAGCGACGGAACCGGCAGGGACGAAGAGCCAGGCGGTGATCCGGCCGAAGTTCCGGGTGCCTCGCCTGCTGGGCGGGACAGCGCCGACAGCCACAGCGACGACGACGGCGACTGCCACAGCGACGGCGACGACGCCGGCCACGGCGACAGCGACGGCGACAGCGACAGCGACAGCGACGACGCCCGATCCTTCGCAGGCGTGTCCTCCGCCGCTGAAGTGGAACGGAACCCAGTGCACCTATGAGTTGCCTCCGGGCGCGCGTCCTCCGCTTCAGTGTCCCAACGGCAAGAGGTGGACGGGCGTTGTTTGCGAGTAGCGCCTGCCTCGTTTTCTGCAGGAGAGGCGCGGGGGATCAGAACTGGAAGTAGACGAACGGGACGGCCTGGGAGGTTGCCGCTTCGCGAAGGAGCCAGGCGACACCGAACAGGGCAGCGCCCTGGGCCCAGAACGGCATGCGGGTGAACGTCTCGCGCACGCGCTCGAAGAGCTCGTCGGGAGTGAAGTGCGAGATGATGCCGACGGCGAGGGCGACGACGATCCAGGGGTGCAGGTTGGGGTGATAGGTGGTCAGGGATCCGAGGCGGGCCAGGACGGCCCATGCCTTGGAGAACGACTCGGCGCGGAAGAACACCCACCCCAAGCACACGAAGTGGAACGTCAGCGTGATCCCGATGGCCCGTCGCCACAGCGGGACGCGGCGTTTGCGACGCTTGATTCCGCGGGCCTCGAGCCACTGCCAGTAGACGAAGGTGGCGGCGAGGCCCACGCCGTGCAGCAGTCCCCAGAAGACGAAGTGCCACGCAGCGCCGTGCCACAGGCCGCCGATGAGCATCAGGACGATGAAGTTGCGGACGGTGCGACCTGTGGTTCCGAGGGCGCCGCCGAGTGGGACGAACAGGTAATCGCGCAGCCAGGTCGACAGGGAGATGTGCCAGCGGTTCCAGAAGTCCTGCAGGTTCATCGCCTTGTAGGGCGAGTTGAAGTTCAGCGGGAAGGTGACTCCGAGCAGGGCCGCCGAGCCGATGGCGATGTCGGTGTACCCCGAGAAGTCGCAGTAGATCTGGATGGCGTAGGCGTAGATCCCCGCAAGCGTCTCAACCGCGGAGTAGTCGTGCGGACTCAGGAAGACGCGGTCCACCAGATTCACGGACAGGTAGTCGCTGATCACGACCTTCTTGACGAGACCGATCGCGATGAGGAAGAGCGCGCGACCGCCGTCGACGCTGTCGAGCGATGGGGAGCGTTCGAACTGGGGGATGAGGTCCCGCGGCCGGACGATCGGACCCGAGACGAGGTGGGGGAAGAAGGCGACGAACAGCAGGTACTTCAGGTAGCTGTCGCAGGGTTTGGTGGTGCGTCGGTAGACGTCGATGACGTAGCTCATCGACTCGAAGGTGAAGAACGAGATGCCGATGGGAAGAGCGAGGCGCAGGTAGGGCAGGGAGGGATTCCAGCCAAGGGAGTTGGCGGCGAGGGCGACGGTGTCGAGGCCGAAGTCCCAGTACTTGAAGAAGCCCAGCATGCCGAGGTTGACGAGCACGGTGAGCACGAGCCAGCGCTTGCGGGAGCGGGGACTCTCGGTCGCAGCGATGCGGTTGCCGAGCCAGTAGTCGATGGTCGACGAGAAGAAGATGAGCGGCAGGTAATACCAGGCGAAGTTCGCGTAGAAGAAGTAGCTGGCTGCGAGCAGGAAGATCAGGCGCAGCAGGCGCAGGCGCGAGAGCAGCCAGCTGACAACGAACGCGACCGCGAAGAACCAAGCGTAGGTCAGCGTGTTGAAGGCCACGACGGCAGGCAGCCTAGTACATGTCCGGCTCGGGGGAATGGTCTATTGCGCGCTCGGATGCAGCGCGCACAGGTGCTGATCGGATCAACGGCCTGAGGTCGGCGCACGCGGGGCCGGCTACTGCCCGATCAGGAACGCCCGAAGGGACTTCAAGTCGACCGGCTTCTCGAACACGGCGTCGATCCCTTCGGTGGCAGGTATCTGCGCAACCTCGGACCCCGACACGAGCGCGGCCTTCACGATGCTCGGATAGCGCCGTCGCCACCCGGGAAGGACCGACGTCCCCACCGGGTGCGCTTCGCCGAACCAGTAGTCGCAGACGACATGCGTCGGGGCGTTGACCGATCGGCTGAGGAGCTCCTCGGCGGACGCCGGATCGGACGCGACCAGTACCTCGTCGAAAAAGCGGATGAAGTAGCGATGGAAGCCCACCCGCAGGTCTTCGCGATCATCGACAATCAGAAGGAATCTAGGCACCGGCACCCCCTCCTGTCGCCGCAGGGAGCGGCTGAACGGACCCGCGCATCAAGCTGCCGTTGCGGGTCTCCCCATCCGACGCAATCCGACCTGGAAGGGAGATGCGGAATCGCGCCCCGCCTTCCTCACGGTTCCCTCCGTCCATTCGGCCTCCCATCAGCTCCACGTAGCGCTTCGCCAGATACAGGCCGAGCCCCGTTCCTCCGGTCCGACGCGACGAAGCGAAGGGTTGGAACAGGTGTTCCCCGAGCATTTCCGCAGGCAAGCCCGGGCCGTCGTCTTCGACATCGACGCTTACGGAATGGGTGGAGGAGCTGGCCGACACGCGCACCACGACGTTGCGAGCGCCCGCCTGGGAGGCGTTGCGGACGAGGTTCTGAACCACGACGCGCAGGTGGTCGGGATTGGATCGCAGCACGAACGATGGGCCATCGTACGCGAGCGTGGTCGACACCCGCAGCGTGTCGTCCGCCACGGCGGACTCGAGCACATTGCGCAGAAGCGCCGTGGAATGCGCCCCCTGGGAGCGCTTTCGAATGCCGTCCAACACCGTCAGGACCAGATCCTCCTCCTGCTTGCGAGCCGTGGCCAGATCCTCCAGCGCCGCCTGGCTCGGGCCTTCGAGCCGGGCCTCTTCCAGGAGGTAGTCGAGGTTGACACGCTGGGCAGCCTGCAGATTGCGCAGCTCGTGGAGCAGATGACCGATGTCGAGCAGTGAGGCCCCAAGTGCAGCGTCGATGCTTTCGTCCGCCACTCGGCTCGTGGCACCCAACGCAGAGCGAAGCCGCTCGTTCTGACGGCTCAACGCCCTGCGTTGTCCGGTTCGCACGCTGGTGACCATCCCGAGCGTGCAGCCAATCCAGAGGACGGCAGTGACGCCGGGGGCGGGCGGGATCGCGAGCGCGAGAACGACGGGGGGGGTGCACATTGCCAGGGCGATCAGCAGATTGATGGCGTAGACGCTGCCTGGCAGAGCCAGCAGGAACAGCGCCTCGGCCAGGGCAAAGGCGAACGAGAAGGGACCCGAGGAGAGCACAGCCGCGAGGCTGAAAGCAGTCGAGTAGCACAGGGTGTCGAGCAGCATGCACGCGGAGCCGACCGTTCCGGTTGCCTTGTGCCTCCATGCCACATGGGAGCAGAACGCGCCGAGGGCGAACACGCCGGCCGGGACAAACGCGAAGCGCAGTTGGGCAACGGAGGCGATTGCAGGGACGTAGCCGACCACGAGCAATCCGACGGCGATGCTTCCGACGCCGAGAACGATCGCGGCGGGACTGGACTGCGCCGCGGCTTTGGGGGCGTCATAGGAATCGCGGAACGCCTCCCAACGAGCGTGGAACCAGGCGGCGGGCGCAGGATGGGACGAGCTGCCCATGCCTTGGGCGTATCTGATTCCGCGGAGCGCAGCAAGAACGAAAAGTATAGAACAGGTGCACGCACACAGAATAGGCGAAGAGCGTGTGGCGCGGCGAATCACCGCGGAACCCGTGTTCCTTTGGTAGACTCCGGCCCCGATCCCTCCAAGGAGAGCTCCATGGCACTGCACCCACTGGCTGGAAAACCCGCCCCCCGCGAGCTGCTGGTCAACGTCCCTCGGCTCGTCGCCGCCTACTACGCCTTCCGGCCCGACCCGGCCGTGGCCGCTCAGCGCGTCTCCTTCGGCACCTCCGGACACCGGGGCAGCTCCCTGGATTCGGCCTTCAACGAGGACCACATCCTGGCCATCGCGCAGGCGGTCCACGAGTACCGGGCGAGCCAGTCGATCGACGGTCCGATGTACGTGGGGATGGACACCCACGCGTTGTCGGAGCCGGCGCTTTGGACGTCGCTGGAGGTGTTGGCAGCCAACGGGGTGCAGGTCCGGATGCAGCGCGGGGCGTACACGCCGACGCCGGTGGTGTCGCACGCGATCCTGGGATTCAACCGTGGCCGGTCCACGGGGCTGGCCGACGGGCTGGTGATCACGCCGTCGCACAATCCGCCGTCGGACGGGGGCATCAAGTACAACCCACCGAACGGGGGGCCGGCGGACACGAAGGTCACCAAGGTGATCCAGGATCGCGCCAACCAGATCCTCGAGGGCGGATTGCGCGACGTGAAGCGCATGCCGTTGGAGAAGGCGCTGCGGGCCCCCACGACGCACGAGTACGACTTCGTCGCGCCCTATGTCGACGACCTTCGCAACGCGATCGATCTGGAGGCGATCGCTGCAGCCGGCCTGTCCATCGGGGTGGATCCGTTGGGCGGTGCAGGAATCGGTTTTTGGGCGCCGATCGCGGAGCGCTACGGCCTGCGCATCGAGGTCGTGAACAAGTCGGTGGACCCGACCTTCGCGTTCATGACCGTGGACAAGGACGGCAAGATCCGGATGGATTGCTCGTCGCCCTGGGCGATGGCCGGGCTGATCCAGCACAAGGATCGGTTCGACATCGCGTTCGGCAACGACCCGGACTACGACCGTCACGGCATCGTGACGCGGACCGCGGGACTGCTGAACCCCAACCACTACCTGTCGGTGGCGGTCTTCTACCTGTTCCAGAACCGGCCCGGGTGGAGGGCCGAGGCGGCGATTGGCAAGACGCTGGTGTCGAGCTCGATGATCGATCGGGTCGCGAAGCAACTGGGTCGCAAGCTGTCGGAGGTGCCGGTCGGGTTCAAGTGGTTCGTGGACGGGCTGATTGACGGCTCGTACGGGTTCGGCGGGGAGGAGAGCGCGGGGGCGTCGTTCCTGCGCAAGGACGGGACCGTGTGGACCACGGACAAGGACGGGATCCTGCTGGACTTGCTGGCGGCCGAGATCACGGCGAAGACGGGGAAGGATCCCGGGGCGATCTACGCCGAACTGCAGAAGCAGCACGGGAGCCCTTTGTACGAGCGGATCGACGCGCCGGCCGATCCGGCCCAGAAGACCGCCTTGGGGAAGCTCTCGCCAGAGATGGTCAAGGCCACAGAGCTGGCCGGTGAGCCGATCGTCGCGCGCCTCACCCACGCCCCCGGCAACGGCGCCGCCATCGGCGGCCTCAAGATCGTCACGGAAAACGGCTGGTTCGCCGCACGACCGTCGGGCACCGAGAACATCTACAAGATCTACCTCGAGAGCTTCCTCGGCCCCGACCACCTGCAGCGTATCCGCGACGAGGCCCAGCAGATCGTGCAGGCCGCCTTCCGCGAAGCCGGAGTCTGATTCACATCGACGCGTCGATCCGCGCGATCTGCTCCCGCAGATCCTGCACTTCCCGCTGCCAGTACTGCACGGTCCCGAACTCGGGGAACGTCCGTCGGAACGACGGATCGTTGCGCCTGCGCGCGATCCACGTGGAGTAGCGGATGAACCGCAGGGCGCGCAGCGGCTCCACGAGCCGGAGCCACGCGGGGTCGAACGCGCGGTGCTCGGCGTACTCCTTGACCAGCAGCCGCCGCTGACGATTCCCTTCCTCGTCCGCGCTCGGCACGAGCATCCACACATCCTGAACCGCCGGCCCGATCGTCATGTCGTCGAAGTCCACGAACGTCGGCCCCTGACGCCCCCACAGCAGGTTGCCCAGATGGCAATCGGCGTGAATGCGATGCGTCGGCACCCCAACGAACAGCGGCTCGATACGCCCCAGCAGCGCCTCGACCGATGCCGCATACACCGCCCTCACCGCGTCGGGCAAGTGGCCCTCGGCCAGCAGGTGATCCAACTCCCCACGCCCGTACGTGGCGGGCGAAAGCACCGACCGCGCGCGCGGCGAGCGACGCGCTCCCACCTCGTGGAGACGCGCCAGCAGCCGTCCGAGCTCCTTGACCTGCCCATCGTCGAGCTCCTGCGGAGCGCGCCCCACCACCTTCGGGAAGATGGCGTACGAGATCCCCACGATCTCCCCGATCGTCGTGTCCGAAGCGAGCGCGAGAGGCTCCGCGACAGGAAACCCCGCGGCGCCCAGCTCCGAAAGGAACGCATGCTCCTCGCCGATCGCCTCGCGCGTCCACCGACCAGGACGATAGAACTTGCCGACCACGAGGCTGTCGTCGTCGAGCTCGAGCTGATACACCCGGTTCTCGTAGCTGTTGAGCGGCGTGAATCGCCCGGTGCAACGCCTGCCTCCCACCTCGACTGCGTCGGCAACCTCCTCGGGGGTCAGCCGGTAGAAACGCTCTGCCAACGGGTGCTTGTCGATCGATCCCTGGGTCATGTCGTGATTCGCGATGCTGCTCGGAGTGCGTGTTCGCAACGGATGCGCCCGCGTGGAGCGCTGCGGGACCGGCCCGGATGAGCCGCGTGCGCCGAGTCCATAGCCCGATTCGGACCCCGTGCCCACTGCCGCGCGAAAGCGCGTTGCTTGCCATCCGGTCGCCGAGGAGTAGAACGTCGCCCGCTTTGACCCGGCGAACGACCCTCCTATCGTGCCTCGTGATCGCCTCCTCCGCCTGTCGCGGCGGCGGCGATTCCGCTCCGTCATCGGACGCTGCTGCCCCGCTGCAACCGGATGCGGCCGCGGTGGTGTCGTCAGCAGCACCGCGCGACGCGGGTCCCCCTCCCGCGCAGACCGAAGAAGCGCCGGTCCAGCACTCCGACAGGTGCCCGGCCGGGATGCTGGAGGTGCAAGGGAAGTTCTGCCCGGCGATCATGCACCGGTGCGTGAAGGGCGGGAAGACCAAGGACGGAGAGAAGACCGACTATCCCGATCCGTACTATTGCGAGGAGTACAAGGAGGGGTGGTCGAAGTGCTTCGGCAAGGAGCAGCCCAAGCACTTCTGCATGGACGAGTACGAGTGGCCGAACCGCAAGGGAGCCATCCCGCGGGTGATGGTCAGCTGGTACGAGGCGAAGCGCCTGTGCGAGGAGCAGGGCAAGCGGCTGTGCGGCGATGACGAGTGGACGCTGGCGTGCGAGGGGCCCGAGCGATTGCCCTACACGTACGGCTGGAAGCGCGACCGCACGGCGTGCAACATCGACAAGCAGTGGATGAAGCCCGACGACGGTATCCTGGGGATCAAGGACGGCGGGGCGGAGAAGATCGCGGCCGAGGTCGATCGCCTGTCACAGCGCGTGCCCTCCGGATCGATGCCGCGGTGCAAGTCCCCCTACGGCGTGATGGACATGGGTGGGAACGTCGACGAGTGGGCGGTGAACGTCACCCTCGGAGGCAAGCCCTACATGTCGATCTTCAAGGGGGGGCACTGGTGCAGCGGGGCGCGGAACCGGTGCCGGCCGACGACGGAGAGCCACGACGAGACCACGGCGTACTACGCCGAGGGTTTTCGCTGCTGCGCAAATCCGAAGTGAAGGTCGAGGAGGCTGGGCGCCGAAAGCGGTCCGATTCGATCAGTCGTGTCCGACCGGCTCCACCGAGACGTAGAGCTTCGATGCCTCGCCCTTCTGATTGAGCACGAACAGGTCCATGTCGCCGTCGAGATCGAAGTCGAGAGGGACCAGGCGCAGCGTCTTCATCGCGTGCAGGGGCAGCGCGGGCGTCACGTCCACGAATCCCTTGGCGCCGCGGTTGACGTAGAGCCGATTCACCTCGCCGACGTTCGCAATCGCCAGATCGGGGAGGCCGTCGAGATCGAGATCCGCAATGGATGCGCTGCGACCGTGCGACCGATCGAGCGGCATGCGCGCCAGGGTGTCGTCGAAGAAGTGCCCGCGACCGTCGTTGACCAGCAGACGATCCTGGCCGCCGTCGGACACGACCGCGATGTCGAGATCGCCGTCGCCATCGGCATCGAGCACCGACGCATGGGAGATCGAATCGGGCAGGTCGGGGACGAGCCCGGCGCCGCCTGCGAGGAAGCGGAACGAAGCCGGCCCAGAGCGTTCGCCGATGGCCACCGTCGCCCTCGGAGTGGCGTCGGCGGCGGAGGCC
>CAYMUE010000058.1:7861-35109 GCA_964393505.1 uncultured Polyangiaceae bacterium | reverse complement strand
GGCGGACGGCGCGGAGGGCGGCGGCGTCGAGGGAGCACCCGCGACGGGGGCGGGCTCCGGGAGCGCGGCCCGCGGCGCCGCGTCGAGCGGCAGCGAGGGCTGGTCGTCCCTGGCCGGAGGAGAGGCTGGCTTCTTCATGGTCGGCTGATGGAACTACGCGGGCGGCTGCACATCTGTCAAGCGAGGCCCGGGCGAGATCGGACAAGTCTAGGCGACATCGTGCCGCGCGCACGTCCTTCGGCACTGGAAAGCCGTCGCTCGTTGCGGCATCGTGTCTGGGTGCCTGCTCCCTATGCTTTCGTATCCCTGACGATCTGCCTCGACGAGACCCAACACGTGCTGATGGCCCGCGAGTCGCGAGCGGATTGTCGGGGCAAGTTCTACGTCCCGGCCGGCCGCGGCAACCCGGGGGAAGACCCGCTGGCGATCGCGTGGCGCACGACGTTGGAGAAGACGGGGCTGTCGATCGAGCCGGTGGGGATCCTGGGCATCGAGCACACGCCGCCGTTCGCGCAGTTCCCCGGATCGCTGCGCACGATCGTTCTGGCGAAGGCGGTGGGGGGCACGCTCAAGACGACCGAGGACGAGCACTCCCTCGACGCGCTGTGGATGCCGCACCAGGTGCTTCGGGAGCTCAAGCAGCTGCGGTCCGACGACTTCATCCCGTGGTTGGAGGACGCGGTGATGGGGATGCAGCCGTACCTGCCCGTGGCGTCGTGGCGCACGCTGGGCTCGGCGCGCTGAGCCGCGCGCAACGGGCTTCGCGCCCGGAGGGGTCGAGGGGCGCACGGGCGCCTTCGCGCGCCACCGCCGTCCAGCGCGAATCCCCCGGAATCGCGCTCGAATTCGCTTCGGGGCGGTGGTAGCTTCCGCCTCCCACGGGCAGGGGAGCGACCCATGAAGATCCACGAGTATCAGGGCAAGGTGATCCTCTCGCGCTACGGCGTACCGATACCGAAGGGGTATCTGGCGATGACCGTGGGCGAGGCGGAGACGGCGGCCGAGCGGCTGCTGGCCGAGACGGACTCACCGGTCGTGGTGGTCAAGGCGCAGATCCATGCGGGGGGACGCGGCAAGGGGGGCGGCGTGAAGGTCGCCCGCGGCGGCTCCAAAGACGCGCGAGCGATCGCCGAGAAGATGCTCGGTATGCAGCTCGTCACCCACCAGACCGGCCCCGAGGGACAGAAGGTCCGCAGGCTGTACATCGAGCAGGGTCTCGACATCGAGCGCGAGCTGTACCTCGGCATGGTCGTCGATCGCGACAAACGCCGCGTCGCCATGATGGCTTCGACCGAAGGCGGCATGGATATCGAGAAGGTCGCCGCCGACACCCCGGAGAAGATCCTCACCGTCCACCTCGACCCGCTGATCGGACTGGCGCCCTTCCAGGCGCGTCAGCTCGCCTACGGCCTCGGTCTCGCGCGGCACGGCAAGGAGACTGTCGGCGAGTTCATGCGCCTCGCGCTGGCGCTGAGCAGAGCATTCCGCAGGGAGGACTGCTCGCTGTGCGAGATCAACCCGCTGGTGGTGACGAAGCAGGGGCGGGTGATCGCGCTCGACGCGAAGCTCAACTACGACGACAACGCGGACTTCCGGCACTGCGAGTGGGAGGGGCTTCGGGACATCGACGAGGAGGATCCGGTGGAGCTCGAGGCGAAGCGCGCGGGGCTGAGCTACGTGTCGCTCGACGGGAACATCGGGTGTCTGGTGAACGGGGCCGGGCTGGCGATGGCGACGATGGACATCATCCAGCACTACGGGGGGAGTCCTGCGAACTTCCTCGACGTGGGGGGCAGCGCGACTGAGGACGCGGTGGCGAAGGCGTTCGAGATGATCCTCAGCAGCCACAAGGTGAAGGCGATCTTCGTGAACATCTTCGGCGGGATCATGAAGTGCGACGTGATCGCGTCGGGAGTGATCAGCGCCACGAAGAAGACGGGGTTGAAGGTGCCGCTGGTGGTGCGCCTGGAAGGCACGAACGTGGAGCTGGGGCGCAAGCTGCTGGCGGACAGCGGGCTTGCGATCGAGAGCGCAACTTCGATGAAGGAAGGGGCGCAGAAGGCCGTGGCAGCCGCGAGCAGGTGAGGACGAATCATGGCGATCCTTGTGAACAAAGAGACGCGTGTCGTGGTTCAGGGCATCACCGGAGCGGCGGGCTCCTTCCACGCCAAGCAGTGCCGCAACTACGGGACGAAGATCGTGGCGGGGGTGAACCCCGGACGCGGCGGCGAGATGTGGGACGACGACGTCCCGGTGTTCCACACAGTGCGCATGGCGGTGATGGAGACCGGTGCGGACTGCTCGATGATCTTCGTGCCGCCTTCGGCGGCTGCGGACGCGATCATGGAGGCAGTCGATGCCGGGGTGAGGCTGGTAGTGTGCATCACCGAGGGGATTCCCACGGCGGACATGATCAAGGCGCGACGCTTCATGGAGGGCCGCCCCTCCAAGCTGATCGGCCCCAACTGCCCCGGCGTGATCTCGCCCGGCGAGGCCAAGGTCGGGATCATGCCCGGCCACGTCCACATGCCCGGATCCATCGGCGTGGTGTCGCGCTCCGGTACCCTCACCTACGAAGCCGTGGGACAGCTCACCGCGCTCGGCATCGGCCAGTCCACCGGCGTGGGCATCGGAGGCGATCCGGTAGGCGGGATGGACTTCGTGGACGTGCTCACGGAGTTCAACGCGGATCCGAAGACCGAGGGGGTCGTGATGATCGGCGAGATCGGCGGCAACGCCGAGGAGCGCGCCGCGGCCTGGATCAAGGCGCACATGAAGAAGCCGGTGGTGGCGTTCATCGCCGGGGCCACCGCGCCCCCGGGCAAGCGCATGGGTCACGCCGGCGCGATCATCGCCGGAGGCAAGGGCACCGCGCGCGAGAAAATCGCCGCTCTCGAGGCGGCCGGTGTCAGGATCGCCCCCACTCCGGGTGACATGGGCGAAACGATGCGCGCCGCCCTCGGGCGATAGCCCTACTGCAAGCGCGATCGGTGTAGCCGAATCGCCGGCGCCGGAATACGCTCGGCGCATGTCCGAATCGAACAAGATCGCTCTCGAAGCCCATGAGAAGCTGGCGTTGGCCGGGTTGATCCGTTTCCTGGTCCAGGCGGACGGGCGCTACTCCCCCGAGGAGTTCTCGGCCCTCACGCCCATCGTGGAGGGGCTGCTTTGCTCGAAGCCGGGCGGGGCTGCGGGGGATCCGTACCGCGACGACGAGGCCGAGCCCGATGCGAAAGAGGGGTGGGATCTACTGGATCGCGCGGCCGAGGAGCTCGACGATCGAGAGGCGATGGAAGCAGCCGCACGCGCGGTCGTGCGTCCTGCCGCCCGGGAGCTCATCTACGCTACGCTCTTCGAGCTGGCCGCCGCCGACACGATCACCGCCGAGGAGTGGCCGGTGCTCGAGTGGCTCCAGAAGGAGTGGGGAATCACTTCCCCTGCTGCAGAATGATCTTCGCTTCGTAGACCGTCTTGCCCTGGGTCGGGTCGGTCACGACCACCGAGAAGTTGTTCGGCACCTCGAGCTTCGTCTCCTTGGTCGCCACTCCCCACGGTGGCGTGCCGCTCCCGCCCTTGCCCTTCTTCGGCTTGACCACCACCGCATTCGCGCTCTCCTCGCCGAACTCCACCGGGAGCTTGCTCACGACGGTGTAGTTGCCCCCCTTCTGCGCGAGGAACTGCCACAGCATCCCCGCTTCTTCGTCCTTCACGAACCGCATCGCCTCGACCGGCATCCGCGCACGCGCAGTGCGCATGCATGCGCCCTGCTTCTTGTCGTCCCCCTTCGACGACTCCGTGCACTTCGTCTCCGCCGCCTTGCCCGCATCGCTCTGGTCGAACGCCAGCACCCAGGTCGCGTCCGCATCGGTGAGGATGCTGACCGGGGATCGGGACGACGTCTCCTCCGCTACCGCGGGCTTGGAGGTCTCCGCGGGAGCGGAGGCGGATTCGGAGGGAGCGGCCGACGAGGCCGCGGGGGCCGGGGTGCTCGGAGAGACGGGCTCGACGGGTTTTGCCCCGCCGCAAGCGATGAGCGAGCCGACGCCGACGAGGGTCGCGGTGACGAGCAGTCTGTGCATCCGCATGGCGAGAGTCCTCCAGGGAGAGGCTCGTAGATCGGCGTGCCGCGACAGTCAATCAACGGGAAGGACGGGTAAGCCTGGGCAGGGCCGCAATCACCAGCAGCGCGGACTTGCGCTTCCCCGGCACGAGCCCCTCCACCCGCCCCACTACGTTGTCGCCGTGCCGCGTGCTCACCACGATGCGCGACTGGTGATCGATCGCGGTCTTGATTCCGCGTCCCACGAGCTCGCCGTCCGCGGTCATCGAGCTCGTCAGCGTCTCACCCGGCGCCTTCAACGCGCCATCCGGCATCAACTGCAACACGACCTCGCCGAGCACGTTGACCACGCGGTCGGAGCTGACCTTTCCGAGAGGACGCTCGCGCTCGATGGCGCCGTCGGCGCGGACGATGACAGCGGGTTCGGCGGCGCCCGGGCGCGCCTCCATCACGATTCGCATGGGGCTCGGATCGGCGGCCGGGGGGATGGCGGCACCAGGGCTGGCCGCTGGGGGCGCGGGCGTCGCGCCGCACGCGACGGCGAAGGGGACGAGGAGCAGGGGGAGCATCACGACGAGACGAGCATACATGCGGGGATCGTATCCTTCGGGGGCCTCTGGGGCGAGGGGCTTGGAAAGCCGAAAACTGGGCCATTCTTCACGGAATCGGTATCGCCCGGGACATGGCCTCCCAAGGTGTCCTTCTCGGTTCGATCCTGCTGACCGCGGGCGCCATCGCCCTCGCCGGCTGCTCCGGCTCGGGCAAGACCCCGTCCTTGTCGAAGTCCGGCCCCGAGGTCGACCCCTCGACCGTCCCGGTGCCTCCCGCAGACGGCCCCAAGCTTGCCATCCAAGGGGCGATCGTCGCGGTGATGGATCGCCCCTCGCACGACGGCAAGCCGATCGGATGGTTGCGTGCAGGGGCTCTCGCCACGCGATCGGTCGATGCGGTGACGAAGCGCGACTGTCCGGGGGGATGGTATCCGATCCGGCCGCGAGGATTTCTGTGCGTGGGACAAGGAGCGACTCTCGATCTGCGTGCGGGAGCGCAGGCAGCGGGGAAGGCTCCGCCGAGGCTCGACGCACCCCTGCCCTACTCGTACGCGAGGACGACGGAAGCCACGCCGCTGTACGAGTGGGACAAGTCCAAGGGCGCTGCGGTGAAGGAGACGGGAAAGATCCGGCGGGGCAGCGGTGTGGCGCTGGTGGGAGAGTGGGACGCGCAGGTCCCGGACGGAAGCAAGGCGCACCTGGCGTTGACGCCGGACGGCAAGTTCGTGGACGTGGCGAACATCAAGCCAGTCGAAGCCCCTGCGTTCAAGGGCATCGAGATCGCCGAGCAGGCGAAGCTCCCGGTCGCCTTCGTGCTCAAGCAGGGTGTCCGGTACTGGCACGTTCAGAAGGACGAAGCCGAGAAGCGCGCGCGCGTCGAGTGCACAGGCCTGATCCCGCTAACTGGCAAGTTCCGCACGGTGCGAGGCGAGAACTTCTGGGCCACCGAGCAGGACGGCAAGTACCTGCGTCACAAGGACGTCACGCTAATTCCCAAACGGCACGTGTACCCCGACTTCGCCAACGGAGATCAGAAGTGGATCGACGTCTCGATCGTGACCGGCGCACTCGTTGCGTACGAGGGGCGCAAGCCGGTCTATGCGACGCTGGTCAGCCCCGGGCGGGAGCGCTTCGGGGATCCCAAGACCACGGCGTCCACGGCGATGGGGACCTTCCACGTGGTGGGCAAGCAGATCACTTCGAGCCAGGCGCCGACCAAGCCCTTTGCCGAGGAGGCCGACATGCGCGACGCTCCCTGGGTGCTCGAGCTCAGCTCGGGTCAGGTGCTGCACGGAGCGTATTGGCACAGCCGGTTCGGGGTGGAACACGGAGCGGGCAACGTGGCACTCGCCCCCACCGACGCCCTCTGGCTGTTCCGCTGGGCCACGCCCGAGCTGCCCGAGGGGTGGCACGGGGTCACCGCAGCCCCGGACTCGGAACGCAAGACCCTCGTCGTGATCCACAAGTAGTCGCACTGCGACGCGCGACGTCGTCGCTCACTCCTTGTAGGCGTTGGCGAGCTTGGGCGCGGCATTGCTGCGCGCACGCGTGATGGCCTCCTTCAGCTCCGTGCCCCCGCGAATGCACTCGAAGCAGTCCTCAGACTTGTCCGCGCCGCAGCCCGTGCGCGTTGCCTCGACCTGCTGCAGCCGATCGAGCGCGCGAGAGTCCGCGTGCTTCGCCGCATACGCCAGCGCGGTCGCCATCGCCTTGCAGCTCGTGGCGTGGTTGACCTCGATCGCCGCGCGCAGCGCAGAGGTCCCGCGACGGCTCGAGATGACGAGCTTCTTGAAGGTCTGCTCGGCCAGCGAGCTCTTGGAGGGATCCTGCGAGAGCGTCACCCACAGATCCCAGAGCAGGTCGAGGCCGGCGGCGCCCATGCCGCCGCGACGCGACACGGCCTCGCACTGATTGACGATCAGCGGGTAGGCATCGGGGTCCTTGCCGCACTCGAGCATGTCGGAGAGCACCTCGGGATCCGTGGCGGGGCTGCGCCCCATCGACAGCGCGCCCCGGTAGGCGAGCGCCGAATCCTTGCACTTGCCCAACGTCGCATAGCCGTGACCGAGCGAAACCCAGTCCTTCTGCTTTCTTTCGTAGACCGGCATATCCTCGATGCGCTGAATCTCCTTGGCGAGATCGCCGCGCGCGGGAGCGGGCTGCGCCGGGCTCGCCTCCGGGGAGGCGAGGGCGGAGAAGCCGATCGCGACGGCCTTGTCGGGCGACGACGAGGAGCATGCGCGGGCGACGACGAGCACGAAGACGAGCAGCACGGAGAAGGCGCCGCCGGCTCCGGCAAGACCGGTCCACACGGGAACGGATGAGCCGCCGAGCTTCACCTCGCGCCGCAGGAATGCGAGCGCGTCCTTGGCGAGCTTGTGGAGCTGGGGGGAGCCGGCAGCAGGCCGGGGACGTGCAAGCACGGTCGCCGAAGAAGACGCCACGGCGAGCTGATCCGCGGACAGCGCGAGCTGCCTCGCGGGAGCCACCACGATCGAAGCTGGAGCAGGACCGAGAGCCGCCGCGGCCTCGTCGAGCAGCAGCACCAGATCCTTGGCGGACTGCACGCGATCCGCAGGCTTCTTGGCGAGCAGACGGTCGACCAACGCAGCGAGCGGCGCAGGGACGTGGGTCCCCAGCGGAGGAACCGGCGCGGTGATGTGCGCGGCGAGCACGCGCGTCGGCTCCTCGGAGGCGAAAGGCGTCCCGCCGTCGAGCATCTCGTAGAGAATCACGCCGAGCGCGTACAGATCGCTGCGCGCATCCACCGGCTCCCCCAACGCCTGCTCGGGGGACATGTACTCGGGAGTCCCGAACACCGCACCCACGCGCGTGAGCGCGCGCTGGCCGGAAGCATCGCCGAAGTTCACCTTCGCGATGCCGAAGTCGAGCACCTTGACGAAGTCCGGCTCCTCCGCGCGCTCGAGCAGCATGACGTTCTCGGGCTTGAGATCGCGGTGGACGATCCCGATGGCGTGAGCTGCTCCGACGGCGCCCGCGATCTGCCGCATGATCCGGATGCAACGGTGAGGCGCCATGCGCCCCTGCGACTCGATGACCGCCCGCAGGCTGGTGCCGTCCACGTACTCGAGCACCAGGAAGAACGAGCCGTCCTCGAGGCGCCCGAAGTCGGTGGCCCGCGCAACATTCGGGTGCTCGATGTTCCCCGCAGCGACCGCCTCGCGCTCGAACCGCGCAACGACCTCGTCGACCTGGGCCATGCCGCGATGCAAGACCTTGAGCGCGAGCGTCTTCTGCATCAGGACGTGCTGGGCACGATAGACGGCGCCCATGCCTCCGACGCCGAGCAGGTCCTCGAGCCGGTAGCGTTCGCCGACAACGGTGCCGATCAGGAGGCGGGCTTCCGCTTCATCGTCCAACGGCGCAGGGGCTTCGATCGGGGTGTCGGACACGGGTGGGGACGTGTACCGCGATCGCGCATGGACCACAACGCGGGTGGCTCGCGCGCAGCCCCGAGAGTTGCCCTTGCCACGGTACACCGGTGCAGAGCATGCTTCCCAAATGCGCTCGATCGAGTCCCGCGCCTTCGTGTTCGCCGTGCTCAGCCTCGCCCTTGCGCAGTCCATCGCGGGGTGCGGATCGGAATCGACGTCGGACGGTGCGGCAGGGTACACCTCCGCGGGCGCGGGGCCGGGTGGCGCAGGCGGCAGCGCGGGCTCCACGGGAGGCTCCTCCGGAACCGGAGGCCTTGCGGGAAGTGACGCGGGACTCGGCGCCGCGGGAGGGATGGCGGGCCAGGACGCCGCCACGGACGCTCCGCCCGAAGCGACCGAGGCTGGGCTGCCCGCTTGCACGCCCTCCCCCGTGTGCAATGCAGCACCGCCCAACTCTGGCCCCGAACGCGAGTGGAAGCACTGGGACTCGTCGGTCATCGCGCTCAGCGGCTCCCCCAATCACCGCGGGCGCGACCTGTTCCTCAATCCGGGCGACCAGCAGTGGGTGATCGGCAAGTTCGCCTACGGAGCCGTCGACAAGGACATGAAGGACGAGGAGGTGGACCTCTATTTGCTGCGCGGGTGCACGGGGAGCTGGGAGAAGCTCGCGACAGTTTCGACGACCGAGGAGGGTGCGCACCCGATGGTGGAGGGGGTGGAGGACGACGGAGGTCGCGTCTTCTACCAGATCCCCGCTGCCCAACAGCTCGGGATCGGCCGGCACAGAATCCACATGATCCTCGCGGGAGACCTCTCGTCCGCCGACCTCTTCATCGAGGTCGTGCCGAAGGGCACTGCGGTGTTCGTGAGCGACATCGACGGCACGCTGACGCTCGAGGAGACCGAGGAGTACGGGTCACTTCTGACGGGGTCGCTGTCGGGCATCCGACCGGGCGCGCCCGAGGCGTTCCAGGCGCTGGTCGCGAAGGGATACCGTCCGTTCTACATGACCGCGCGGCCCGAGTGGCTGGTGGGCCGGACGCGAGAGTTCCTGACGGCGCGCGGGTTGCCCGACGGGATCGTGCACACGACGCTCGGCAAGACGGGCGCGCTGGGATCGTCGGCGGCGGAGTACAAGACCGGCGAGCTCAACGTGATGAACTCGCGCGGGCTGCGTCCGCACTACGCCTTCGGCAACACCGACACCGACGCGAAGGCCTACAAAGACACGGGGATCACGCCCGCCGATCACCGGATCTTCGTGCAGTACACCGACGAGGCCTACGGCGGACGTCGCATCGAGGCCTACACCGAGATCGTGCCGGAGTTCACGGCGCTTCCCGAAGTCTGCGAGTGATTCATGACCAGGATGAAACGACACGCGTGCGTTGCCCTCGGACTGACCGCGATGATCGCGACCGCCTGCGGAGACGTCGAGCTCGAAGGCGAGACGGCAGGCCGTCAGCAGTCGCCTTGGATGAGCGGGGCGGGACCCACGCGCGGCCACGAGGACATCACGCGATTCGGCGTGGAGCTCGGCAACGACCTCGTCAAAGCGGAGCTCAACCTGCAGGGCTTCTTCCCTCCGGTCACCGAGGGCGATGCGTGCCTCACGACGTCGCACGCGCTTCTGAAGGGCAACTGCGTGACGGATCTGCCCGACAGCGAGATGACCGACTACTACGGCGTGTCGGCCTCGGAGTTCGGCGACCATCCCGATCTGCAGGACCTGCATGCGCTGCGCAACTTCGTGAACGACGAGGCGGTGAGCGGCAAGTACGCGTGCGCCGGAATGAAGGCCCGCATCGTCAACTCCACGGCGCGCGGCCTCATGTTCTGGCAACAGAACGAGATCGATGCCGGGCTCAAGTGGATCGGCCATGCGACGCACACGGTGCAGGACTCGTTCACGCCGTGCCACGCGAAAAGATCGGGCGCGCGGTTCGAGACCCTGATCGACGTGTGCACGTACGGCAAGCAGGTGTCCGGCGTGTGTCTGCACGCGAAGCCGGACCTGAAGGACCGCATCTGGGAGACCAACCTGGAGTGCACCCTCACCTCGGATCGCCCGTGGGACTGCCTGGTTCCCGAGGCCCAGGCCGCGGCGAAGGCCACCTCGGGCTACCTGCTCGTGGTCGCAAGGCTGATCAAGACCCAGAGCTGGAACGACGCGCCGTCGGCGCTCCAGACGTGGTTCGAGGGAGATCCCACGAACCCCGAGTCGGGGTACTTCCTGTGCAACGGGCTCAAGAGCGACGGGTGGGAGCCTGCGGCCGACGCGGGGCCGGACGGGGCGATCGCGGACGGCGACGTGGTGGATGGGGCGGCGGAAGGATCGGTGGAGGGAGGCGGACCGGACGGTTCGTCACCCGAACCATCCGTGGAGCCCGCGCCCGAGGCGGGGCCCGAGGCTGCCCCCGAGGCGGGACCGGAGCCGGCCGCGGAGGCCGGCGTGGATGCGAAGGCGGACGGCGCGGGAGGCGGAACCCAGGATGCGGCGGAGCCGCCCTTGGAAGAAGCGAGCGACGAAGGCGGGTGCGGTTGTCGCGCGACCGGAGCCACACCCACGGATGCGGGTGCGTGGCTGCTCGTCGTGGGTCTGGTGTCGGTCCTCGCGCGGGCACGCAGGGCGCGACGCTGACGGACGCGCGGGCTACTTCTCGGGAGCGCAGGTGGAGGCGCCTGCGCCCACGATGACCTCGTCGGGAAGGGACGCGACTACGGAGAGGTTCTGCAGATCGGGCTGGAAACGCGTGACGGTGGTGTAGCCCGGCTCTGCGGTGAAGAAGTAGAAGTCCCCTCCCCAGAACGAGAATGCCCACCCCGAGCCGACACCAACACCGGGCAGCAGGACGTCGTAGTCGATGCCGGCGTTCTGCTTGTCGAGCCGCACCAGGTGCGCGAAGGTCCCCTCGGGCTGGAAGAACCCGTACAAGCGCCCATCGCCCGTGCCGGTGAGCTCGTAGCCCGGATCGCTCAACGGGCCGATCTCGGTGAGCGTGAAGGTTTCAGTGTCGAGGCGTCCGAGACGCGGTGACTCCCCCGAATACCCGGAGCCTGCCAGGTACAGCGACTCCGCCGGCCCGCCTTCGTCGGTCGAGTAGCCCATGCCGAAGTTGACGAAGTCGCCGGTGCCCGGGACCCAGGGGGTCGGCTCGCAGCTCGCGGTCGCCACGCTGACGCGGAAGATGGAGCCGTCCTGGTACTCGACGTAGGCGGTTCCCTTGCGGTCCACGGCCATGGAGAACGGCGAGGTGGTCGACGGACAGGAGAGCTGGCCGATGAGGGCGAACGACAGGCTCGAGGGGCGGAACGAGTAGAGGTTGGCCGAGGTGGTGACGACATACACGTACTGGATGGTCGGGTCGGTGCAGTCGTTCTTGATGACGTCTTCCGGGGCGTCGTAGGGGTCGGGCCCGTCGGTTGCGGCCTCTGCCTCGGCCTCGGCATCGACGTCGAACGGCGCATCCGCCTCGGGCTTCGCGTCGGACACATCGGCCGGGGCATCGTGCGTGGCTCCGTCCGATCCGGCGATGCCGGCGTCGTCCTCCTCGAACGACGCGTCTCCCGGGTACAGGCCGGTGCGCGCGCCGCACGCCACGGCGAGGAACGCGATGACCAGAGGAGCGAGGGCGGCGAGACGCCGGGGGCCGGACGCGTTCGAGCGAAGGGGGAAGGCTGATTGGATGGCCATGGAGTCGCCTCTCGGGCAGGGATCGGAGCGGATTTGCCCCGCGGGGCAAGAATCGATCCTCGTAGGCTGATCGGAGTGCAGCGGCCGAAGAATCGCAAGGAGTTTCGGGGGCGGAAACGACCGGTCATGAAGGCAGAGGAACGCGTGTTGACACCTTCCCGAAGCCGTGGCAGAGGCGCTTTGCCTACATAGACGCACCTTAGGCCACTTCCCCATGCGTACCCGCAACTTCCTTCTCTTCGCCTCCCTTCTCCTGGCTTCCGGCTGCGCCGTCGGCATCGACGCCCCCGACCTGCCCCAGCTCTCCGACTCCGAATCTGCCGTCACCTGCACTCTGCGAACCAGCGGGCAGATCCTTGGCCTGGGCGACCCGGTCGCGCAGGCGCACGTGCTTGCTTATGCGGCAGACGGCACGCTGACGGGCCGGGCGGTGACGAACGCGCAGGGGTACTACCATCTGGTCAGTTGCGCGGGACCTGCGGAGCTCCGGGTGAAGGCGCCGAACCGCGTGCCCCGCGCCTTCCCGCGTCCCGAGCTGCTCGAAGGCGGCCCTGGGGAGTGGGAGTTCAACGCGGAGCTGGGGCCCTGGCTCGGGGCCGACGGGACCGGGCGGGTGCAGACCTTCATGGTGCGCAACACGGCGTACGACGTACAGGTGGTCCCGCAGGTCGCCTGGGGTGCGGCTGGAATCGGCTCGCCGTTCGAGGAGGTCTGGGACCTGACGGTGGGGGCGAGGGTGCCCCAGCTTGCCTCGCTGCTGCCGCCGGGCACGCGTCCGGCTCCGGCGCTCGAGGACTCGGTCACGCTGCGCACGGGCGCCGCGGGCAACTACCTCGAGCTGCGCCTGAGCAAGGAAGCGAACGGCGTCGCCTATGGTTCGGGTTACGAAGCAGCTTACATCTCGCAGCTCGTCTCGACCACATGCCTGGCCTGGAGCGACACGGCGCGCCTTCCCGTGAAGCTCCTGGTGCAGTGCCCGTCGTGCGCCTCGGGGTGGGAGCCCTTGCGCGACGCGCACGTCGGACCGACGGGACCGGACGAGACGTACGCCTGCACGATGGGGCGTCCGCAGGAGACGTTCCCGGACATTGCGGGCCACCGGTTCGCGCGGGAGATCGCGATGGCGCGCGGTCTGAAGATCGCGTGGGGGGCGGGCGACGGCAACTTCCGCCCGGACGATCCGGTCACGCGTGCGGAGATCGTGTCGATGCTGGTGACGGCGCTCGGGCTCACGCCGGAGAATCCCTGCTCGTCGCCGTATCCGGATGTGGCCTCGACGAGCTGGTATTGCGGTGCGGTGGAAGCGGCGCGGGCCAAGGGGCTGACCAGCGGGCTGAGCGACGGGACGTATCGTCCTGGGGGGAGCGTGACGCGCGCGGAGTTGGCGGCGTACATCGACAAGGCAGCGGGCTGGCCGTTGTACAAGCCTGCGGCGGCGACCTTCGGCGACGTTTCGAAGAGCTACTGGGCGTGGGCGAAGGTCGAGACGGCGCATGCGTGGTGCCGGGCGCTGGAGCCACGGGAGCCGGGGGGGACGCAGTTCTTGCCGGCTTCGAAGGCGACGCGAGCGGAGGCGGCGGCGGCGGTGATGCGCATGCTCGAGTGTCTGGCCGGCGATCAGATCCGGCCCTGAGCGTTCCGCCATCTATTCGTTGCACCTCGGCGGTTCCTTCGTGTAGTGGGGGGCACGAGGTGAATCATGGCGCTCGAACGTACCCTTTCGATCATCAAGCCCAACGCAGTTGAAGACGGCCACACCGGAGCGATTCTGCAGCGCTTCGAGCAGGAGGGCTTCCGGGTTGTGGCGATGCGCATGGCGCACCTGACGCGGGCGCAGGCGGAGGGCTTCTACGCCGTGCACAAGGAGCGTCCGTTCTTCGCCGATCTGGTGCAGTTCATGACGCGCTCGCGGGTGGTGCTCCTGGTGTTGGAGCGCGAGGATGCGATCGCTCACTACCGCAAGGTGATCGGCGCGACGGATCCGGCGAAGGCGGAGCCGGGGACGATTCGCAAGCTGTACGCGAAGAGCATGCAGGAAAACGCGGTTCACGGCTCGGATGCGGTGGAGACGGCGCGGTTCGAAATCGGTTGGTTCTTCCCTGGCCACGATCTGGCATGATGGAGGGCGAGAGGCGGCGCGGACGGCGAGCATGACCGAAGGGACGCGGGCGGACGGGATGGGGAGCACGGAAGCCGCACGGGGCTCGGTGCTGGAGGGGCTCGCCGCCCTGCAGAACTTCGAGAACCTTTTACGATCGCCCCGCGTGGGCTCCCGCTCCCTCGGCCAGCTCGTGACCGAGGTCCAGGCCAGCTGCGATCCCATCCGCACCGCCTTCGAGGCGTTGCTCTCCGAGCTCGGTCGCCGGGAGCCCGATGCGCCCGTGCTGCGCGAGCTGCGGAGCGAGGCGGATGCGCGTCTGCAGCAGCTCGACGAAGCGCTCGGCTGTGCAGCCGGTGCGCCGATGAGCACCCGGTCCAGGTTCGGGCTCGAGCTGCAGGTCCGCGAAGTCGCCGCCGAGCTGGGACGCGTGCGCAGCATGCTCGATCTGCTGACGCACGCCACAGCGCCGCGCTGCACAGACCTCGACGCTCTCGACGTGACGATGGCCGCGGTGCACTCGATGGGGGCTTCGCGCAGCGACGCGCGGGTCGACGTCGCGGTCCTGAGCCCGAAGGTACGGGCCGTAGTGAGCACGGACCCGCACGTAGCGATCCCGTTGATCACCCTCGCCGTCGGCTCCCTCGCGAGCCAGGGCGCGCGCAGGGTCAGCGTCGAGCTCACCCGCGCCGCGGGCTCCACACTGCTGACCGTCGTGCCATGCGGGCGCATCGCGCATGCCGTGGCCTGTGCACCGCCCGACACCGCGGGAGCCGCCCTGGGGACCGCGCGGCTCGCTGCGCGCTGCGTCGGGGGCTCGTTCGATCCCGAAGACGAACGCTGCGTGCTTCGCTTGCCGGCCTTCGCAGCGCCGGCTGTGCCGACGCCCTTCGCGGGCGAGGCCTGAGCTCGTCTGTCGCCCCTCGCCTCCTCCTGTGCTAGCTCCGCACCCATGAGTCCCGAAGCCGTCGAGCAGGAGCGCCAGGCCGTAGAACGCGCGTGGAACGACCGTTCCCGCCTTGCCGAACCCTCCGTGCGCGAGGCGGTCGAGACGGTGATCTCCCGCCTGGACCGCGGGGAGCTGCGCGTGGCGGAGCCCGACGCCTCGGGCGGCTGGACGTGTCACGGCTGGTTACAGCAGGCGATCCTGCTGTACTTCGCGCTCCGCGGAGTGGAGAAGATCGAGGCGGGGCCGTTCGAGTACCACGACAAGATCCCGCTCAAGAAGGGGTTCGACCGCGCGGGCGTGCGAGTGGTGCCGCCGGGCGTCGTGCGCTACGGCGCGTTCCTCGAGCCGCAGGTGGTGCTGATGCCCGGCTACGTGAACATCGGCGCGCGCGTGGGCGCCCGCACGATGGTGGACACCTGGGCGACCGTAGGAAGCTGCGCCCAGGTCGGCTCCGACTGCCACCTGTCTGGCGGCGTGGGCATCGGCGGTGTGCTCGAGCCCCCGGGCGCTAGGCCGGTGATCGTCGAGGACGGCGTCTTCGTCGGCTCCCGCGTCGTGGTGGTGGAGGGCATGCACGTGGAGCGCGAGTGCGTGATCGGCTCCGGTGTGGTGCTGACCGCTTCCACCGTGATCCTCGATGTTACGGGTCCCGAACCAGTGGAGTACCGTGGCCGGGTGCCGGCGCGAAGCGTGGTGATCCCGGGAGTGCGCACCAAGAGGTTCCCTGCGGGCGAGTTCGGCATCCCCTGCGCGTTGATCATCGGCAAGCGCTCGGAGGCGACCGATCGCAAGGTATCGCTCAACGCTGCGCTGCGGGACTTCGGGGTCGCGGTGTGAGCTCACTCGCCGATCGCCTCCTGTGGCTTTGCTCGATCCCGTCGGCCACGGGCGAAGAGCAGGCGCTGTTGCAGGCGATCGCGGACCGGCTGGCGCAGGAGCGTCCCGGAGTGAAGGTCCGCAGGCACGGGCGGTCGCTGGTGGTCCCTCTTGGGAGCGAGACGGGGGCGGTCGTGCTTGCGGGGCACCTCGACACCGTGCGCTGCGAGCCGATGGGCCCCGTGCGTCGCGAGGGAGATCGGATCTACGGCTGCGGGGCCTCGGACATGAAGGCGGGGCTCGCGCTGATGATGCACTTGTCGGCGACGGGCCTGGAGCTGCCGGTCACTCTGGTGTTCTACGCGGGGGAGGAGGGGCCCTACGCGGGCAACGAGCTGGGGCGGGTGCTGCAGAATGACGCTGGGGTGAAGGCGGCGTCGTTTGCCGTGTGCCTGGAACCGTCGGACAACGAGCTGCAGCTCGGCTGCTGCGGAACGCTCCATGCCAGGGTGACGTTCTCGGGCGCGTCGGCTCACTCGGCGCGTCCGTGGCAGGGGGACAACGCGATCCACAAGGCGGGGCCGCTGCTGCTGGAGCTTGCCTCGCGCGAGCCGCGATGGGTGGAGCACGACGGGCTGCGCTACGCCACGGTGACCTCGGCGACGATGGCGTCGGGGGGCAGCGGGCGCAACGTGGTCCCCGGGCTCTTCGAGCTGAATGTGAATCACCGGTTCACGCCGGGAACGTCGATCGCGCAGGCGCGGGCGGAGGTGGAGTCGCTGGTGGGGGGGCGAGCGGCGGTGGACTTCGTGGACGAGGCGCCGTCGGCGCTGCCGCATCGCGGTCACGAGGCGGTGCGTGCGCTGGAATCGAGCGGGGTGCGGGGGGTGAGTGCGAAGCAGGCGTGGACCGACGTAGCGCGGTTCGAGGAGCAGGGGATTGCCGCGGCGAACTTCGGGCCTGGGATTGCGGCACAGGCGCACCAGCGGGGCGAGTGGGCCAGTGTGGCGAAGCTCGAGGTGGGGTGGGAGATCGTGAAGCGGTGGCTGCGCGCGGATTGCGCGGGGTGAGTCAGCGAGACACGCGGCGGATGGTCTGGTCCATCGACGCCCAGTAGACCCATGAGTCGTCCACCGCGATGTCCACGGCCTGAACGGTAGTGATCGCCAGCGGGACGGGTCCGGAGTCGGGATACGCCGGCACGGCGAAGATGCCGGACTTGTTGGTGCTGGTCTGGGTTCCGTAGAAGTAGATGGTATCGCCCCGCGCGGTCATGGTCATGATGCCGTGGGCGTCGCTCGTGATCAACACCCCCTGGACGTCCTCATTTCCATCGATCAAGTGCCCGAATATCCCTGGGGATGACAGGTTGCTCCACACGATGCGGGGCCCGGCCACGGCCACGTACAGCGGCCGGGTCTGGCCAGTGGCGAACGAGTAGGGGCTGAGCGGCGGCGAGCCCGTCGAGGTCAAACGCACGATTTCGGTGTTCGTTGCGACATAGATCTCCGAGTTGTGGGAGACGAGTCCCATCGGCATCTGAAGACTGTCAATCATCTCTTCTACGTCGCCGGTCGCCTCAGTCGTGCGTCGGAAGAGGGAAGAGCCACCGTTGCGTGTCCAATAGACGAATCCACCGAGCAGGATAGTCTCGAAGGGATCGCCATCAATCGGAACGGAGAATACCTCCTCGCCATAGGGGTACGATCCAGTGCTGTTGCCCCCGTGCAGATACCAGGACGAATCGACGGGATTCTTTGCTCCCCAAGCGATGAACTGCGAGAACGGATCCACGGACAGCGCCATGGGATTCAGTCCCGCATCCTGAAAGACCGTGTAGGTGCTGGGCCCGTCGTCGGCCTCGACAAGCCCCTTCCCCACGCCGGCGACTGTCCAGTGGACCACCATCATCGGGCCGACCGCGATGGAGGTGGGCGCACCGTTGGAAGTGGCGACCAGCTCTGCTTCGCAGAGGCCGGCGGTGCACGTCGTGCCCCCGCAGTAGTGGTTGCACCAGCCGCAGTGGGTCGCGTCGTCCTGCAAGTTGACGCACGTGTTGTTGCAGACGACCCACCCCATGTCGCACTTGCTGCAGGAGCCGGACGTGCAGACGCTGTCGTCGGCGCAGGCATTGCCGCAGGAGCCGCAGTGCATGCGTTCCGAGGAAGTGTCGACGCACTGATCGCCGCAAACCTGCGCGGGATTCATGCAGGCCATGCACGCGCCCTGGACGCAGTAGTCTCCGGTGACGAGGCACGCATTTCCGCAGCTGCCGCAGTTCTTGGGGTCCTTCTTGACATTGACGCAGACGCCGCCGCAGTCCTGCTCGGGCGGCTTGCATCCGGGGGCGCCGGCCTGACCCGCCATGCCTGCCTGTCCCGCTTCGCCCCCCTGGCCACCTCCAGCCGTTCCGCCCTGACCTTCGCCCGCCGTTCCGCCCTGGCCTCCGCCCGCGGACCCAGCCTGACCGGCGCCCCCACCTTGCGAGGCTCCTGCCGTGCCGGCGTCATCGATCAGATAGGCATCTTCGACACCGGCCAACCCGCGACAACCGACGATCGCAATCGCCACCGACAGGGCCGCAATCCCACTCGTCCAAGCAGCTCGTGCTCTCATCACCAGACTCCCTTGACTGCCCAGGAGCCCGGTCCGACAACCAGGACCGGGGCGCGCGAGGTCTTCGATTCCTTGGGGGGCTCTGCGGACGGCGCGGTCAGCAGCAGCACGGCGCCGCCGACGAGAAACGCCGCGCCGACTCCTCCCATGATCGTCGCCAGATCGGCCTGCTTGCGGGCGTCGTCGTGGAGCTCGACCCCCTTCGGGTCATTGCACGCGGCGCCGACACAGTACTCCGCCGCATCCGAGACTTTGCTCTTGGCGCCCAGGGTGAGGATGGCGCTGGCGCCCAGTCCGAGCAGGCCCACGCCGCCCGAGATCCAACCGAGCGTGCGCTGCGTGCCGCCCACCGAGGAGCTGTCCGGTGCCGGGGAGATCGCTACGCCTGCCGAGGGGCTGGCCGTCGGGGTCGCACCGGGCACAGGAATTGGCGCGGAAGAAACCGCGGTCGGAGCCATGGAGGGCGGGATCGGCGGGGCCGCCGCGGTATCCGCCTCCAGCTCGGGAATCGTCGCCGTGGCCGTGGCGCCGGCGCTTCCTACCTGCACGGTTTGCGTCCACTTCTTGCGCCCCGGGGCTGTCGCTTCGAGGGTGTGCGGACCAGGATCGACGGGAACGGGCGCGCCCCACAGCGGCTTGCCGACGAGGGAGCCATCGCGGCGGACCTCGAGGCCGGGGATCTCGGAAGCGGAAGGGACGGCGACGGTGAGGCGGGAGAGCGTGGCCTCGAGGGAGGAGGCGCGCTGGCGCGCGGCCTTCTCGCGATCGGGCTGTCCCGAGGACTTGGCCTGCGAGGCGACCTCGAGAAACAGCGTCCAGGCGGTCGCGGTGCGCCCCGCGTGCTCATGGCAGTCGGCGAGGTTGAACAGCGTGCCCATGCCCGGGTCGAGCCGCTGGCTCTCTTCGAACTTCGGACAGGCTTCTGCGTACTTGCCCTCCTTCGCGAGGGCCCGCGCCTGGTCGAACAGAGCGCGCGCGGCGGCGCGATCGGCCGGCGCCACATCGGCGCTCACCGAAGCGGTCGCGAGTGCGACGGCCGCGCACGCAGCAACGGTCGAGATTCGTCGGAGCAATCGGTTCATCCGGATCGGTTCTCCTGGGTCGCATCCCCTGATGTGCCGGTGCACTGCGGCACGCTTCGCGAGCGTATCCCGTCACGAAGCGCCGGTCCATGGGCAGTGCGCGGCGTCGGCAAGGACGATGCAAGTCCGCTGCTGCGGGGTAGAGACACGCTCAGTCGAGCAGCTCGTGGGCGATCGAATCCGCGCAAGTCGGGAGCAATCCGGCACACCAGGCGAGATCGATCGAGGTGAATCGGCCGCGGATCGCGCCGCAGTGACGCACGGCCAGCAGGAATCTCTCTCGGGAGCAACCGAGGTCCTCGATTCGGCATGCTGCGCCGGAGCGCGCGAGGCAATCCCGGATGGCGCGAGCGGGGCGGAGCCAGGGGCGCAGTTGAGCGACCAGCGACTCCCAGGCGCCGGGGGCATTGAGCCAGGCGCAGGCGGTCTCGACGTTGGCGCGCTTCTTCGCGTGCTCCGCGGCGACTGCGTCGGCAATGGGGCCCCAGAGCGCGGGATCGAAGGGAGCGACCCGCGGCTCGAAGACGGGTCGCCCCATGGCGAGGAGCTTCTCATACAGGGCCGCGGCGAGGATGGTGGCGACACCGACCTGACGGCCGTGCAGGTCGTGCTCGACGCCGTCGAGATCGGCGAGCATGTCCAGCGTGTGGCTCACGAGGTGTTCTCCTCCGGAGGCGGGGAGGCTGGAGCCGTGCAGCGTCATGGCACACCCGGAGCGCACGAGGGCGTCGAACAGCGCGCGAATGGCCGCGGACTCGCGAGCGGCGAGGGCCTCGGGGCGATCGAGGTAGGCCGGCTCGAGGGAATCGATGATCGAGGCGATTTCCGCGGAAAACGGCTCGCCGAAGACGCGGTGGTTGACGATCCAGTCGGCGGTGCTGATGGGCTTGGCGATGACGTCGCCGAGCCCGGCGGCCGTGAGGCGGAAGGGCGCTGCCTCGATGACGGAGGGGAGCGCTGCGACCACGCGCGGGGCGCGTCCGTGGGCGAGACTCTTCACTCCGCGGATGGCAGGGGCGACGTTGGCCGAGGCGTAGCCGTTCATCGACGCGGCGGTGGCGAGCACGGCATAGGGAGCGCCGCGCTCGGCTGCGAGCCACTTGGTCGAATCGTTGACCACTCCGCTGCCGACTGCGACGTAGGCGTCGGCAGAAGGAACGCCTTCGATCATCACCGCGTGCGCGGCGTCGTCGCAGACCGGCGATTTGCCGCCGGGCCGATCGGGCAGGATCCAACGGTCGCACGACCAACCCGCGCGCGACAGGGCATCGCGCGCAGCATCGCCCGCGGCCTGCCAGGTGCGTGTGTCGGCGATCACGACCGCGCGCCGTCCGGGCATGCCTCCGGCCATGGCTTGCGCGAGCGCGTCCGCCGCGTCGGGACCGTACACGAAGCGTTCGGGGAGATCGTTGCGATGCCGATCATGGTGGGCGGCGATCGCGGGACCCAGGCGGGTGAAGAGATCCATCGCGCACGGTCTAGCGGGGGCGGCGCGCACTGCCAAGGCACCTGTCGCGGTAGCGGTTGCATCCAGCTCCCCCTGCATGCTCGAATGCCCTGCCATGAAGCGTCTCGTGATCGTGTGTCTGCTCGTGGTCGGTTGCGCGGGTACCCAGCAGCAACCCTCCACGACGATCGACCCCGTCTCACCGCCCCCGCCTTTGTCGGAGCCGATTCCGGAAGGTTGGAAGCTGGTGGTGGACATGGATCAGCCGCCGATGCTGCCTACCATCGCAGAGCACGACCGGATCCTCGACCGGCTGGTGGGGCCTCACGTGCATGCGGTGGAGGACTGCAAGGCAGGGGGGCCCAAGGCGATCGCGACACTGCAAGGCGGAGTGGAGGGGTCCTTCAGCGGGGTGGGCAAGAAGGAGACCGCGTACCTGGTCACGACGCGGGGATGCGACGATCCTGCGGACCGGGACACGGACAAGCATCGTTTCGTGGTGATGGCAGGGGACGCGCTGGTGATCGATCAGGAAGTGACGGAGCACTCGCTGGTGGCGGTGAGCGATGTGGACGCGGACGGCGACAACGAGGTGGTGCTGGTGGGGGGGCACCGGGGGGACGCGACGGGGTCGGTGACGGCGAGGCTGGTGGACGTGGAGGGGGGGCAGTTTGCGGAGGTCTACGGCTTCGGAGAGGTGGCGAGGACGCGCTGTCCTGCAGGGGCGGGTGCGCTGATGAGCTCGCGGATCCTGTATCGGAAGCAGGGAACATCGATGGAGTACAAGAACGAACGCAGGGAGCGGCCTTGCCCGGGCAGGTGAGGGATTGAGAACGGGGGGAACGCGGAGGGTGTGAGCCGGCCGGGCATCGGTTCACGATGACGAGATCGGACCCCGGCGGGGGTAGACAGTACGGGGGACGATCGAAGCGTAGCGGGGCCGCTCGCGGATTGCGTCCTGCTTGCGGTTGTGGTTGGTGGGGCGCGGCATGCGCCTCGCCCACCTCATCGGCCCTGAGCTGAGGGATCTGCTCCGGAACAATCCGGCGGAGGTCAGCGAGCTGCTCGACGAGGTCCATGCGGAGGATCTTGCCGACGTCGTGCTGGAGCTCGACGACGACGAGGCGGCGGAGCTGTTGCGGAGGATGTCGGCGGACGACGCGGCGGACATTTTCGAGCGGCTTCCGGAGGGGCGGCAGGAGGCGCTGGTCGAGAAGATCGGACTGCAGCCTGCCGCGCGAATTGCGGGCGAGATGGCGGCCGACGACCGTGCGGACCTGTTTTCGGCGTTGCCGGAAGAGGTTGGCGATCAGCTGCTCGAGACCCTGGAGAGGGTCGATCCTGAGGCAGCCGAGGAGGTCGAGGAGCTGTCGAAGTGGCCGGAGACCTCGGCCGGCCACCTGATGACGATGCAGTACGTCTCGGCGCTGCCGAGCGTGTCCGCCGGCGAGGCGCTGGAGACGGTGCGGCGCAAGGCAGCCGACGAAGACGTGGAGATGATCTACTACGTCTACGTGCTGACGGCGGACGAACGGCTGCAGGGGATCGCGTCGTTGCGCGACATCCTGACCGCGGATCCGAGGACGCCGATCTCGGACATCATGCGCGAGAACGTGATCTCGGTGGCGCCCGAGATGGATCAGGAAGTCGTAGCGCGGATGATGGCGAAGTACGACGTGCAGGCGCTGCCCGTCATCGACACGCAGGGGAAGTTCCACGGGATCATCACGGTCGACGACACGATCGACGTCATGACCGAGGAGCAGACCGAAGACGTCCACAAGTTGGGCGGCGTGCAGCCCGTCGAGGATCCGTACTTCGACACGACGGTGTGGACGCTGATCCGCAAGCGAGCCGGGTGGCTGGCGGTGCTGTTCGTGGGGGAGTTCTTCACGGGCACGGCGCTGCGTCACTACGATGGTGTGATCGCGTCGGTGGCGACGCTGAGCTACTACGTGCCGCTGCTCATCTCGACGGGAGGAAACTCGGGGTCGCAGTCGTCGTCGCTGATCATCCGCGGTCTGGCGGTCGGGGAGATTTCGATCAAGGACTGGTGGAAGGTGCTCTGGCGGGAGGCGGTGCAGGGGTTGGTGATGGGGCTGATCCTGGCGCTGGTGGGGGTGGGGCGTGTGCTGCTCTGGGGCGACGGGATCCGGTTCGCGGTGTTGATCGGCGTGACGCTGGTGTTCATCGTTGCGGGCGGGTGCGTGATCGGCGGGATGATGCCGTTGATCATCAAGCGCTTCGGGTTGGATCCGGCGACGAGCTCGACGCCGTTCATTGCGAGCCTGATCGACGTCATCGGGATCCTGATCTACTTCAGCATGGCGAAGGTGGTGCTTGCGCAGGTGTTGGCGCAGGCGTCGGTGGCGCCGGTGCACTGACCCGGGGGGCGAAGGGGAAAGGGGCGGGGAATGGGCTCGCAGCGGCGAGCGCGGGGTGCCGTGCTGCCAAGGCTTGTAGCGGCGGGGAGCATCGCGAAGTTGACAAGGCCCGCCGAACCGCGACAATCCGGGGCGAGCCGCCCTCCGTGGGGGGCGGGCCTTGAATGCCGACTCTGAGCTCCCTGCTCTTGCAGCGCGAGGTCACCACCTTGCGCGAACTGGACGTCGCGCTCGCGCGTCAGATGTCCCTGGGCGGGGATCTGCCCACCAACCTCATCGAGGTCGCCGCCGTCGACGAGGGCAAGCTGCTCGAGGTGATCGCCGAGAGCGTGCGGCTCCCTGCCCTCGCTCCGGGGCCGTTGCCAGCCCCTGCGCCATCGGCCCTCAAGACGGTGCCGGCGGACGTGGCGGACCGGCTCTGCGTGATGCCGTTGACGATCGAGCCGGACGCGTTGGTGATCGCTGTGTCCGAGCCCTTGCCCGCAGTGGAGGAGGAGGAGCTGTCGTTCGCGCTGGCGCGCCCGCTGCGCCAAAAGGTGACCACGCGGGTGCGCGTGCGAGAGGCGATCGCGCGGCACTACGGCGGCGCGCTCGATCGGCGATCGGAGCGGTTGCTGGCGCGTCTGGAGGGCCGGGACGATCCGCGGCCGAGCGAGGCACCGGCCCCGCGCGAACCCGGGGATTCGATGCTTCCGCCACGCATGCCGCGCGATGGGCGTCCGGTGAGCGTGGCTCCGGTGATCTCGGTTGGGGCGACGGCATCGCAGCCGGTGCAGACCCGTGAGTCGTCGGGAGTCCACCTGCCCGCGCAGCCGGCCCTGCCTGCCGACCTCTCAGCGCGCCCGGAGCCCATGCGGGAATCGGCTAGCGAAGGCACTGCTCCCGCGGCCCCTCGGCTGGTCCCCTTCGGAGTGCGTCGGCGCGGCCCCTTCACCGCCTCGATGGCGCAGGAGGCGCTCGGAGGCGTCGAGAGCCACGGCGCGATCCTGCGAGTGGCCTTCGACTTCGCGCGTCAGTACTTCGAGTACACGGCGCTCTTCGTGATCCACGGTGACCTGGCCGAGGGCGTCGACGCGGCTGGCCCGGGCGCCGGCGCCAGTCGGATCCGCGGAATCGGCGTGCCGATGGAGATCCCGAGCATCCTGTCGGCGGCGCGGGACCGCAAGACCGCGGTCCTCGCGCGGCCTTCGGAAGACGGGATGGACGCCGTGCTGCGGCAGGACCTGCAGCGTCCGATGACGGTCCCGGTGCTGGTGGTACCGGTGACGGTGCGCAACCGGGTGGTGGCGCTGTTGTACGGAGACGAGGGGGAGATGCCCGTGCAGATGGGCGACGTGGGCGACGTGCTCGCGTTGATCTCCCTGGTGGGTGCTGCGCTCGAGCGTCTGCTGATCCGTCGCAAGCGCCTGCGCGAAGGGGGCAAGGAAGGCACGCCTCTGGCGCCGCCCGTACAAGCTGCGCTGCCGCCGAGACACGACACGCTGTCGATGGTGCGCATGCCGTGGGGGCGAGGAGAGGCCGCATCCCCGGCGCGGACGACGCGTCAACCGGGCGCGGGGGGGCCGGCTGCGATCCCGCCTGCGGGCGCCTCGCTGCAGCGGCCCGTGGCCGCTCCGTTTCCCCAGCAGGATGCGTCCACCCTGCCAGGCATGGCGGGACGTCGCGACACGGCGTCGTACAACGTGGTGCAACTCGCGAGATCCGCGCACGCGAAGGAGAGCGGCGCATCGGCTCCTTCGGATGCCGACGTATCGCGACAGCAGGCGGGGGTATCGCCGGCGGCAGAGAGCCTGAGCGCAGCAAGGTTGCACACGGAGCCTCCGGCCACGCACGCCGGGATCGCACCGGCACCGCATCACGGGTTCGAAGCGCTCAACGCGATCCCGACGCCGCTTCCCTCACCGGCCCACGGGTCGGTGCACGTGGCGCGGGTCATCTCCATCGGCGGGGAGCCGATCACGCTGGTGCCGCGTCGCGTGCCGCCGCGCGTATCCGACGAAGACGAGAGGCCTATTCCGCTCGTGCAACGCGCCTCCTCGAGTCCTGCGCGCCCTGCGCCGGCGCAGCCCGAGCTGCCCCCGCCTCCCAAGGTCCCCTCGCATCCGCCCGTCTCCCCGCCCGCGGCCTCATCCGACGAACCGGCCCCCGTCACTTCCCCCTACCCCGTCGTCGGAAAGCCTCCACGACAACCCGTCTCCGCCGTGCCCGACACGATGCGCGCGGCATCACCCCGATCGGGAAGCATGCCCGAAATCGTCGTCGAGGAATCCGATGCCCAGATCGTGCTTCCCGACGAGGCACCCGAGGTGACGGTGGGCGAGTCGGAGGAGGACGACGAGATCCTCGCAACGGTGATGACGGAGCTGGAGCGGTCGCAGCCGATGGTACGAGGCGGCGAGGAGGAAGCGTCGTTGCGCGACAGCGCGGCGTCGTTGAGTCCCGTGTCGGTGGGGCCCAGGGCGCCGCCCAAGAGCCAACTGGTCTCGGACGCCGGGCTGCCGCCGGTGATCGTGGATCTCGAGGGCGAAGCCGAGGAACTGCTGAGCCGTCTGATCCAGGCATCCGACGGGAAGGCGGCGAGCGAGGCGCGCGGAGAGCTCGTGAGCATGGGGGCTGCGGCGGCCAGGACCGTTGCGAAGCGTTTCCCCGGACCGATCCATCCCGGCATCGCGTTGGACATGGACCCGCTCCCGCCCGCGGCGGAGTGCGGGCCGGTGCTCGATGTCGCAGTGGCGCTCGGCCAGGCATCGCTGTTGCGCCACGCGATGGTCCAGGAGCTGGTCCGCATCACGGAGAGCCGCGAATCCGAAGCCAGGATGTGGGCGCTGCTGGCGCTCGCCGACATCGGTACCTCGGAGGTCGTCGATTCGGCCTTGCGCGCCTTGATGGACTCCGACGTCCGGCTGCGCGCGATCGCGGCCAAGGTCATCGCCTCCTTGGGAGGGCAGTCCCGCGGCGTGGGCGAAGCGATGCGCAAGTCGATGGAGCAGATCGCATCGAGCGACCTGACGGACCCCGAGGTGCGTCTGGTGGCGATCGCCGCGCTGGGCGGCATGCGGGATGCGGAGGCCGTGCCGGTGCTGATCGATGCGGCGGGGCATCCCGACGCGCGGGTGCGGGATGCGTCGATGCGCGCGCTTCGCTTGCTGACCCGTGCCGACCCGGGCGACGACGTCTCCGCGTGGCGTGCCTGGTGGGAGCAGAGCCGCAGTCGCCCGCGGCTCGAGTGGTTGATCGACGCTTTGACGAGCGCATCGTTCGAGCAGCGGGAAGGAGCGGCACGAGAGCTTGCGGAACGGACCGGTCGCGACTTCGGGTATCGGGCCGACCTGCCTGCGGAGGCGCGCGTGAGCGTGCAGTCACGCTATCGCGCGTGGCGGGAGCAGGAAGGCAAGGAGCGCGCGCTCTGAGCCCCGCGCCCCTGGGACAAACTCCCCGATGCGCTTTGTGGAGCGCGAAGAATGGCTTCTGGCATTGTCGGAGACCGTGCCGGGAACGTATGCTTGAGGTTCCCTCGAGATCGAGAGGTGCCGCGTGAGCGATCCACGCCCCATGGGCATGCGCATCCAGAGGCCCTACCAGACGGAAGAGGAGTTCATCCATGGAGACGGTCTGACGATAGGCCGCACGGGGATGATCCTGTTGGGCGCGCCTGCGCGCCCGCCAGGCATCATCATCCGCTTCGAGCTCGTGCTCGCGGATGGTTCCCCTGTCTTCCGAGGCGAGGGGAAGGTCGTTGCGTTTCGGGTGCACTCCAACGGTCGCAAAGGGCTCGAGGTTCGGTTCACTCGCCTCGACGCCCATTCTCGTGGCGTGATCGAGAAGGCCCTCGAGCTGCGGAAGTCCGGTGCGCTGACTCCGGCGTCGGCGGTCAACCCGATCCCCGACCTGACCCCTTCTCCCGCGTCATCCCGCGTCGCCCCGCGCCAGGAGATCGTCATCAAGGGTCCTGGGCCCGAGCCCGTGTCCGCTCCCGTGTCCGAGTCGATTCCCGTATCCGTATCCGTCTCCGAGCCCGAGCCCGTGTCCGCGCCGATTCCCGTTTCCGTCTCCGAGCCCGAGCCCGTGTCCGCGCCGATTCCCGTTTCCGTCTCCGAGCCCGAGCCCGTGTCCGCGCCGATTCCCGTTTCCGTCTCCGAGCCCGAGCCCGTGTCCG
>CAYMUE010000058.1:0-7761 GCA_964393505.1 uncultured Polyangiaceae bacterium | reverse complement strand
CCGAGCCCGAGCCCGTGTCCGCGCCGATTCCCGTTTCCGTCTCCGAGCCCGAGCCCGAGCCCGAGCCCGAGTCGATACCCGTATCCGTATCCGTATCCGAGCCCGAGCCCGGGCCTGAGCCGATCGAGCCTCCTCTGGAAGACGACGCCACGCCTTTCGCACCACCGGTATTCCTGGCGGAAGAGAGTGAACCGCCATCGGTGGAGCGGCTTCGCACGGAGCTCGACAAGCTGCGCGAGCGACGTGCCGAGGTGGCGACGCCGAGCGGTCGCGACCATCTGCTCGCCCGCCTTCGGGGACGTCACCGCGGCGGTTGACCTCCGTTCTCGGTGCTATGCTCGGCGATCATGTCGTCGATGCCATCTCCCATGCCCCCGACCGTCGCGACGATCACCGTGAGCGACAGCAGGGACACCCGATCCGATTCCGGCGGAGCGATGCTGCGCGATCTGCTCGATCGCGCGGGGTTTCGTCTCGGCGACCACCTCATCGTGCGAGACGATCGCGAGGCGATCGCGGGGGCATTGCGCGGGGCGATGGTAGCTGGGGTGGACGCGGTGGTGCTGACGGGGGGAACGGGGATCGGGCCACGCGATATGACGGTGGAGGCGGTGGAGCCGATGCTCGATCGCAAGCTCGACGGATTCGGAGAGGCGTTTCGTCGTCTGTCGTGGGATCAGGTCGGTGCCCGGGCGGTGCTGTCGCGGGCGGTGGCGGGGACGTGCGAGGAGCGGTTGGTGTTCGTGTTGCCCGGGAGTCCGAAGGCGGTGCAGCTCGGAATCGAACAACTGATCGTCCCTCTGCTGCAGCACGCGATGCAGATGCTGGCGGGCGGAGGCCATCCCCCTTCCAAGGGGGAGTGATCGGAGTCGAGCGTTGCTGAGTTTCGAACAGGCGTTGAAGGCGCTGCTCGAAGGAGCCGTGGCGCCGCTGCCCGAGCGGGTGGCGGTTGGGGAAGCAGACGGCCGGGTGCTGGTGCGGGATCTGCCGGCATCGTCGGACCTGCCGGGTTGGGACCACAGCACGATGGACGGTTACGCTGTGAGCGTGTCGGAGCTCGGGGGGAGCGGTCCATGGTGCTTGCCGGTGGAAGGCGAGAGCCGCACGGGGCACGATCCCCCGGAGTTGCGAGCCGGCACGGCTTGTCGCATCTTCACGGGGGCGCGGATCCCGCAGGGGGCGGACGCGATCGTGATCCAGGAGCAGGTGGTCCGCGAGGCGGACACCATCCGGTTGGATCGTCGGGTGGAATCGGGGGCGTGGATCCGGCACAGGGGAGACGACCTTCGCGCCGGCGCTATCGCGCTGGAGGCAGGCACGCGGCTTTCGCCGGGGCACCTCGCGTTGGCAGCCTCGGCCGACGCCACCTCGCTGTGGGTCGCTCGTCGTCCCGTGGTCACGATCGTGGCCACCGGCGACGAGCTGCGTCACGCGGGGGAGCCGGCGGTCGAGGGGAAGCTGCCGGAGTCGGGCAGCGTTGCGATCGCGGCGATGGCGCGCAGGGCGGGTGCGTGGGTGCGGGTGGCGCCTGCTGCGCCCGACGATCTCGAGGAGACGCGGGCGCGGATCGAGCAGGCATCGCTGGGCACGGATCTGCTGGTCACGATCGGCGGAGTGAGCGTGGGCGATCACGACGTGGTGCGGCCGGCGCTGGAGGCTTCGGGCTACGGGCTGGAGTTCTGGCGGGTGCGGATGAAACCTGGCAAGCCCTTGGCGGTGGGGCGGAACGCGACGGCGCGGGCGCTTTGTCTGCCGGGCAATCCGACGAGCGCGCAGGTGACGTTCGCGCTGTTCGGGATGCCGCTGCTGCGGGCGATGCAGGGAGACGCGACGCCGGTTCCGCCGCGGCTGCGCGCGCAGGTGGACGCTCCGCTGAAGGCGTCGTCGGATCGGCTCGAGTTCCTGCGGGCGCGTCTCGACACGCGCGCCTGCCCGTGGAGGGTTCACCCGTTGCGCAACCAGGCCTCGGGAGCGACGACGTCGATGGCGCACGCGGACTGTCTCGCGGTGATTTCGCCGGAGTGCGGACCGATCGCGGCGGGGAGCGAGGTCGAGGTGATCCGGCTCGCGGACCTGTGAGAGCAGGCGCGTGGAGGAAGTTCGGAGCCTGGGAGGCGGCGCTGGCGATGCGGGTGGTTCCACGCCGTCGGGTGCTCTAGACTGACGAAGCCGGATGGCAAGACCCGCCAAGGTGTGTGCGTCGTGCGGCTCGGAATACGAGTCCGACGCGTTGTTTTGTCCGAAGGACGGCACGCCCCTCGGCAGCTCCAGGACGATCCCCGGCGAGGATCCGTATCTCGGCAAGGTGATCGCGGATCAGATCGAGCTGCGTCAGCTGATCGGCATCGGCTCGATGGGGCGCGTGTATCGCGCGTTCCAGGGAGGCATCGAGCGGGACGTGGCGGTGAAGCTGCTGCACCGGGAGCTGTCGGCGAACGCGACGCTGGTGGGGCGATTTCTTCGGGAGGCCCGCATCGCGAGCAAGCTCACGCATCCCAACGTGGTGCAGGTGCTGATGAGCGGGCAGCTCACGTCGGGGATCCCCGGCGGGCCAGCGGGCAACGAGCTGTACATCGTGATGGAGCATCTCGACGGCATCTCGCTGCTGTCCGCGCTGGCGGCGAGCGATGGTGCGATGCCGTTGCCGCGGGCGATGCACATCGTGCTGCAGATCTGCGACGCGGTGGGGGAGGCGCACGCGCAGGGGATCGTGCACCGGGATCTGAAGCCCGAGAACGTGATGCTGGTGCGTCGCGGCGACGATCCGGACTTCGTGAAGGTGCTCGACTTCGGGATCGCGCGTCTGCAGTGGGGGGAGGAGTCGGTGACGCAGGCCGGGCTGATCTTCGGCACGGCCCGGTACATCTCGCCCGAGGGTTCGCAGGGAGAGGCGGTGGGTCCGGCCGGCGATGTCTACGCGATCGCCACGATCCTGTACCAGTGCCTCGCCGGCCGCACGCCCTTCGACAGCGACTCGCCCGTAACGCTGCTCATGCAGCACGCGCACGAGCCCGTGCCGCCCTTGTCGCGCATCCCGCGCGCCAGCTACGTCCCCCCGCCGCTCGCTGCGACCATCATGCGCAACCTCGCCAAGCACGCCGCGGAGCGTTCTCCCGATGCGCGCACCTTCGGACGCGAGCTCGTGGATGCGGCCAAGGCCAGCGGCATGTCGCCCGACGAGCTCGTGATGCGCTCGACGCTGCTGGGAGGACAGCGCTCGCGAGGAGCTGCCTTCACCTCCCTCGAGCGCACGCGCCAGCTCGAGCTGTCGGCGGGCGCCAAGGAGCAGATCGCGGTCGCGATCGCGACGCCGCCTCCCGCCGAAGAACCCCGCGGAGCGGAGCGCCCGTCGTCAACCATCGCCGTCGCCCCGGTCCCTGCTGCGACCGAGACGCCCGTCCCCCGCATCTCGTACACGCCGTCGCCGGGAGCCGACGACGCGAGGCTGTCCCGGCCATCGAGGCTCTCGCGCGTGAGCGCGGTCCCGTCGGCCGCCCGCACCGGCGTCGATCGCGCGCCGAGCCCTTCGCAGATCTCGGTGATCCCCTCGAGCGACGTCGATCCGACCCTCGACGACGACGATCTGCCGCCGTCCCGATTCTCGCGGCGGGCGGGACGGGTGCGGCTCGTGGTGTTCGTTCTGGGGTGCTTCCTCGCGGGAGCCGGAGCCGCCGCCGCGGGAGCCTGGCGCATGGGCTATCTCGGGGGAGAGAACGCATCGACGACCTCGGTCGGCTATGTCGAGCGCGCGAACGATGCGCTCCGCGACCACCTGTGGGACAGCCCGCCCGGCGGCAACGTCAGGGACATCACCGACGAGGGCTTGCGTCGCTACCCGAACGATCCGGGACTCCTCGACGCGCGCGAGCGCGCCGCGTCCGAGCTCACCTCGACGGCGTTGGGGCGCAAGTACGCCGGGGATCTCGAAGGGGCGCTGCGTCTGGCTCGCCTCGCGGTCGAGCTCGACCCCAGCGCCACGACCGCGCAGCGGCTCGTGGCCGAGCTGGAAACCCTCATGGCCCCGCCGGTCGTCTCGTCCGGTCCTTCGGCGTCTGCGCCCGCGGTTCCGCCGGCGCTTCCACCGAGGGGGCCGCGCCCATCGACGCCGATCCGGCCTCCGGCCTCGGCCGCGACGCAGCCGCTGGCGCCCCCGCCTCCGCCACCATCGACGTCGCCGGGGCGTTGGCTATGATCTGCTGGAGGCTCGTGATCTCGGGAATCCAAGCGCGTTGCGCAGCTCACCTCCCCGTGACGACGGGAGCGTGCACGCGTGCGCTCCCACGCGGCGCGCGCTTCATCGGGATCGCGATTGCAGTCTCGGCGCTGCTGACCTCCTCCCCCGCGGCCTCCGAGGACACTGCGCGCGAGCGCGCAGCCGCCGCGGCCAGGCTGTTCGAGCGTCCTCACACGCAGGCCGAGCTCGGGATCGGGATGCTGACGCTCCCCACTTCGGAGTTCTGCTTCACGGCCCCGAAGACGTGTACCCGTGGAGACGCCAGTCCCCTGGGCTACATCACGATGCTCTATCATCCCAATGGTGACTGGGCGTTCGGTGCGGGTGCGTCCATCGGCCTGCCGGCCGGGTCCGACTCTCCTGCCGACGCGCCTTCGATCGATCGCAGCCACACGCGAAGCTATCTGATGTTCGACGGGGTAGCGAGGTACTACGCGTTGCGGCTCGGGTGGCTGGAGGGCTGGGTAGGCGGAACCCTCGGGATGGTGGTCGTCAACGACACGTACACCAACGACCGCACCGACCCGAGCGCACCGATCCTGGGGCCGAAGGGGGTGACGCTGCGCAGCGAGGGGTTCAGCGCCGGGCTCGCGATGGGGTTGGGGTGGACGTTCGCGCGGGACTGGTCGGTCGAAGGGATGCTGCGCACGGCCTGGTGGCGGTTGCCGCCGGAACCATTGCGAGCCCCGACCGGTGACAATGCCACGCTGACCGGACAAGTCGCGATGTTCTCGCTGGGAGTCGCGATCGCCTACCGCATCGGGCTCTGATCGCGCTTCGGACTACCGCTCGCCCTGGGGACTGATACCCTCACACGATGCGGCATCCTCTCCATTCCCTTGGCTGCCTCGCGATCCTTGGGCTCTTCGCTTCGGCCTGCCTCGGCGAAGACCCGTCGCCGGACCTCACCCCTCCGGAGGGCGAAGGGGGCGCGGCAGGAGCCGCGGGGGAGTCGGGTGGCAACGGCGGCGAAGCCGGGACCGCGGGCACAACGCAGTCCGGGGGCGCGGCGGGAAGCGCCGGGGCTGCGGGCGGCTCGAGCGGCGCTGGGGGCTCGGCCGGTGGAGCGGCAGGGGGTGGGACCGGTGGCTTCGGAGGCGTGGCGGGCTACGGCGCTCCCCCGGAGATCCTCGTGCCGGGCGCCAACAACAAGTACCTGCTGCGCGGCATGATCGTGACGCCCGAGACCGCGGAGGCGGGGGAGATCCTGGTCGAGAGCAACGTGATCGTGTGTGTGGGCGCCGACTGCGCGAGCGATTCCAAGGCGCAGGGAGCGACCGTGATCGAGAGCCACGGGATGATCTTTCCGGGCATGATCGATACGCACAACCACATCCTGTACAACGTGTTCGACGAGGACGACTGGACGCCGTCGAAGCTGTATTCGAATCACAACCAATGGACGCAGGAGACGGCGTACCAGGCGATGCAGGACTGCTACGACTTCCTGCTCGACTCGACGAGCTCCGGGGGGATGAACCTCGACTGCGAGGTGCTCAAGTACGGCGAGCTCAAGGGGATGATCTCGGGCACGACCTCGATTCTCGGAGAGCCGAAGGGCACGGCGATGAACTGCTACGCCTCGCTCGCCCGCTCGATCGACGGAGCGAAGAACGATCTGCCGCCGACGGCGCGTCCCTCTCCCTGCACCGATCCGGCAAGCTCCGATCACATCCAGGTGGCGGCGCTCGGTGTCGACACGGTAGACGAAGCCGCGGCGAAAGCGAACTTCGCGAGCTGCAAGACCTGGTCGTACGTGGTGCACGTGTCCGAGGGGGTGCCGGGCGACACCACGGCTGTGAAGGAGTGGAACAACACCCTCACCAAGGGCCTCGATGTCCAGCAGCTCAGCGTCATCCACGGCACGTCGCTGGGATCCACCGAGTTCCAGCACATGGCCGACAAGGGGATGAAGCTCATCTGGTCGCCCAAGTCCAACATGTTCCTCTACGGCCAGACCACGCGCATCGACCTCGCGCGGGCGGTGACGCCGAAGCTGACGATCGCGCTCGGGCCGGACTGGTCGATGGGGGGGAGCGTGAACCTGCTCGACGAGCTGAACTACGCGTGGTGGCTCTCGGAGCAGAAGTGGCCGGGGCTGCTCACGCCCAAGGATCTCGTGCGCATGGTGACGAGCGATGCGGCGCGGGCCATCGAGGTGCACGAGCAGCTCGGCACGATCGAGGTCGGCAAGCTCGCCGACCTGTTCATCCTCGGCGGCGACGACGTCTCCGACCCGTGGTCGTCGCTCGTTCACGCGCGCCCCGGCCACGTTCGCATGGTGATGGTCAACGGCTCGGTGCTCTATGGCGACACCTCCATCGTGGGGGCTGCCTCGCTGTCCGACTGCGAGTCCCTCGATGTCTGCGGCACGAACCGTTTCCTGTGCGTCAAGGAGCCGTCGACTTCCGACAAGCTGAACCAGTCCTACGCCGACATCGTGGGCGCGCTCTCCGGGGCGTTGCAGAGCTACGACTCCAACCACGGCACGAAGTACGCGCCTCTGGCTCCCCTCGTGAAGTGCCCGTGATTCGATGCCTCGATTGATTCCGACCTCGCTGCAGTCGCGGAGGCGCGCATGAGAACGAAGCTGTGGTCCGTCTGGACGCTCGGGTGGGCGATGCTGCTGTCGCTCGGGGCATGTGAGAACGCCGAGGAGCCGATCGACCCCGCAGGACAAGGAGGCGACGCGGGTGCGGCGGGCACATGCACGCCGGGCGACAAGCGTTGCAGCGGCACCGTCCCCGAGGTGTGCAACACCGAGGGATCCGGCTGGCAGGCCGGCTCCGCATGCCCCTTCGTGTGCACGAGCGGCGCATGCACCGGCGCGTGCAAGCCGGCCTCGCGCGAGTGCAACGGGTTGACTCCGCGGGTCTGCGACAGCGCGGGTGCGTGGATGGACGATCCTGCGTGCCCGTTCCAGTGCATCGACGGCCAGTGCGCGGGTGAGTGCTCGCCGGGCTCGAAGCGGTGCGACGCGCTCGCGGTCCAGACCTGCAACGCCTCCGGCAAGTGGGAGAGCACCTCGGTCTGCGAGAGCTTCTGCGCCGAGGGCGTGTGCGGCGCATGTGCGCCCGGCGCGCTGCAGTGCAACGGGCTCGTTCCCCAGACGTGCAACGCAGCGGGCGCATGGAAGAGCGGTGCGCCGTGCGCGTTCGTGTGCAAGGACGGCGCGTGCACGGGCGCCTGCGAGCCGGGAGCGAAGCAGTGCGTCGCCCTCACTCCGCGCGTGTGCAGCGCAGAAGGCGCCTGGATCGACGAGCTCCCTTGCCCCTTCGGTTGCGAGAGCGGCAACTGCGTGGGAATGTGCTCGCCGGGTGCGAAGCAGTGCAACGGCAACGTGCCCGAGCTGTGCGGAGCGAATGCGCAGTGGCAGGCGCAGGGCGCTTGCGCCGTCGCGTGCGCAGACGGTGACTGCGTGGGTGGAACCGGCGGATCGGGCGGTGCGGCGGGCACGGGCGGTGCGGCCGGCTCGGGCGGTGCGGCGGGCACGGGCGGTGCGGCGGGCACGGGCGGTACGATCGACT
>CAYMUE010000057.1:2879-35311 GCA_964393505.1 uncultured Polyangiaceae bacterium | reverse complement strand
GGCGTCAGTTGCAGCCGACGACCCGCAGCTCGTAGAGCACGGGGTTGTCCTGTTGTCCGGTGGTGTTCGTGGCGTACAGGTTGTACAGGCGGATCCGCGTCGTCGAGATCATCGAGCTGAACGTGTAGCTCCAGTCGTCCTGCTTGCCTGATACCTGGCCGGCGGTGACCCAGCTCGATCCGTTCCACCACTGGACGGTCGCGGCGCCGAGGGTTCGACCCACCTCCGAACAGGCGTTGGTGACGGAGGCGCTACGCGTATCGACGAACAGAGACTTGATCGTGCGGGTCGTCGGCCACTGGAGCTGGATCCACGCGCCACCGGCCGATGAACCGGCAGTGATCCAGGCGTACTCGCTGCACTTCTGCGACTCGCTGACGCCGTTGACCGCCGTCGCGGGCACGTAGGGCGACACCGTTCCCCCCGCGGAGACGGTCGCCGTAGCGAACGTTTGGATGTCCGCGTTGCAGGACGTCTGGCACGCGCCGCTCACGCACGCCTGGGAGACCGCGCAGGCGTTTCCGCACGTGCCGCAGTTCGCGGTGGTCGTCAGGTCGGTCTCGCACCCGTTGGTCAGCTTGTCCTTGTCGCAGTCTCCCCAGCCCGGGATGCACTTGCCGCCGCAGACCTGGTTGGAGCAGGTGGGGGTGAGGATGTTGGCATCGGAGCAGACCTTGCCGCAGCCGCCACAGTTCAGGGGGTCGGTCACGGGGTTCTTGCAGACGCCGCTGCACGCGATCTCGGGCGCCGTGCACGCCAGCACGCACACGCCATTGGAGCAAGCCTGATCGACACCGCAGGCGTGTCCGCAACCGCCGCAGTTGTCGGAATCGGTCAGGGGGTTCACGCAGGCTCCGCTGCACACCGTCTGCCCCGGCGGGCAGGTGAGGATGCACGCGCCGCCGCTGCAGGCGTAGCCTGCGGGACACGCCTTGCCGCACGCTCCGCAGTTCGCCGCGTTGTTCTGCAGGTTCACGCAGACCCCGGAGCAGTTCGTCTGGCCCGAGGGACACTGCAGCTCGCACACGCCCGACTTGCATGTCGTCCCCGTCGCGCAGGCGTTGAAGCACGCGCCGCAGTGCGAGCTGTCCCACTGCAGGCTCACACACGAGCCTCCGCACTGCTCCAGTCCGGTCGCGCACGTGAGCGTGCAGGCACCGGACTGACACGCCTGCCCGGTCGTGCACACGCTCCCGCAACTCCCGCAGTTCGCGGGATCGGTCTGCGTGTTCACGCAGGCGCCGTTGCACGGCTCTTTCGGGCTCTGACAGACGATCGTGCACGCGCCCTGCTGGCAGTCCTGCCCCACCTCGCAGGCGATCCCGCAGCCACCGCAGTGCAAGTTGTTGGACTGCAGGTCCACGCATGTCCCATCACACGAGGAGAGCCCCGCCGCGCATCCGTCGGGACCGGCGTCCTGCGGAACCGATGTCTCGCTCGCCGCATCGAGGACCCCGTCGCTCGTCGCATCGAGGACCCCGTCGCTCGTCGCGTCGTGCGAGCTCCCCGCTGCGCCACCACTCGAGCCGTCCGCGGCCGTGTCGATTGCGGTGTCGCTGGCGACATCTGCAACGCTGTCGATCGCGACGTCGGCTCCCGAGTCCTTCGCAGGAGGCGGTGCCCACGAGCTGTCGTCGTCGCCCGCCCCGCACCCGGCGACCCACGAACACAACAACGTCATCCCTGCAATGCCGCGAGACCGCCGAGAGAGTCGCATGGTGTTCTCCTGTCTGAAGGAAGGGGGCTCCTCAATTGGAGCAGGTTCGTGGGTGTCCGGCAAATTGGGAGGGAGAAGCGCCCGGCGAGAGGGCGCCGTCAACCGGGAAAAGGGCTCGCACCGAGCCCCGCGCGGGGTACGGGGAAGACCATGCGCACAGCGGTGGGGGCTGCAGAGGGGTGCGATCCGATCCGCTGCGCCAAGTCGCACGCACGAGAGGCGGTCGCTACCTGCCCTGATCGATTGGGTTTGCCACCTGATCGAGGGGAAGATCCCGCACGCAGCTCCAGCACGGAGGCTCCGAAGGGTATCCCTTGTGCGGCTGACTTCGGACGACTTGGGGAGAGGGCGGGCCGGCATCTTTGGGGGCAAGGACCAGAGCGCCGGAGCTCTGCTCGGTGTCGGCCTCCTGCTCCGGATCCATTCCTCCGCATCCTACGAGCCCCACCAACAGGCACAACACAGCGCCGCTGCACCACAACCGGTCCATCTGCCCCTCCCGCAACTCTGGAAACGCCTTGTCCCGTCCCGTGTGGGTGGCCGGGGTTTCCATGCACGGCACCGCCACACTCGAAGCCGGACGGTTCCGACCGCTCGGCGACCTTGGTTGCCAGTCTGGAGTGGAGCGCTGGCAGGTCAAGGTGACTGCCGCGGACACAGTGGCGGGAGGATGCGGGGATCGCGCGCCCGCGCTCGCCAGAGACGAGAGCCTGCGGGCGGCTCAGCGCAGGCCGAACAGGCGGAGCACTGCGGACCATCCTCGCGGGCGCATGTCCGGAAGCTCGTCGAGGTTGTGCCCGTACTTCACGACCATCTCGAGGAAGAACCGCGCGTGACAGAAGGCTTCCAGAATCGAGCGCGTCTCGGACAACCATCGCCTCTCGTCGACGTCCTCGGACACCTTGCCCGTCCCTTCAGCGACGATCTCTCGGAACAACGCATCGAGCTCGAGCTGCGGCGCAAGAGCCTGGAGCGCATCCACGATCGCGATGGTCGAGGCCTGCAGCTCGAAGACCTTGGGATTGCGATGGTAGAAGCGGTAGACCGCGTCCTCGTAGGTCCAGTGCTGACACACCGCTGCCAGCAGCCTCTCGAGCTCGGGAAGGGACGACTTGATGTTGGCGAACAGCGCCCGCGTGTCGGGGCGGCTGAGCGGTGGAGCCATCGGACCCACCATAGCGCGCTCCCGCCCGTGCGCCACACGGCAATGCATGGGGCACGAGCGGGCGCTCGTGATCGAGTACCATCCAGGTCGTGCGCGCTCCCGTCCTCCGAACCTTCCACCCCGTTGTCGCCGAGTGGTTCCGCTCGGCCCTCGGCGAGCCCACGCGCGCCCAGTCCCTCGCATGGCCCGCGATCCGCCGCGCCGAGTCGGTGCTGCTCCTGGCTCCCACCGGCTCCGGAAAGACCCTCGCTGCCTTCCTCGACGCCATCGATCGACTCGTCGTTCCCGATGCACCAACCGGCTGCCGCGTCCTGTACGTCTCCCCCCTCAAGGCGCTGGCCATCGACATCGAACGCAACCTCCGCGCTCCGATCGAGGGCATCTGCGCGATCGCCAAGACCCGGGGAGTCGATCTGCGCGTCCCCTCGGTGGATGTACGCACGGGCGACACGCCGGCATCCTCTCGCGCCAGGATGCTGCGCCATCCGCCGGACATCCTCATCACCACCCCCGAGTCCCTCTACCTGCTGTTGACCTCGCGCGCACGCGAGACGCTGCGCACCGTCGAGACCGTGATCGTCGATGAGATCCACGCTCTCGTCCCAGGCAAGCGGGGCACCCACCTGTTCCTCTCTCTCGAGCGTCTCGAAGCGCTGCGCGACGGTCGCCCCCTGCAGCGCATCGGTCTGTCGGCCACCCAGCGGCCTCTCGAGGAGGTCGCGCGATTGCTCGTGGGCTTCGACGAAACGGGCACGCAACGACCGGTGACAGTGATCGACGCCGGGCATCGCAAGCCTCTCGAGCTCTCCGTGCAGCTTCCGGACGTCGAGCTCGCGCAGCCGCACGTGGTGGAGGAGGCAGACCCGGCCAGGCGCGAGATCCCGGGGCTCTGGCCTCACCTTCACGCGAGGATCGTCGAGCTCGTTCTCCAGCACCGATCGACGCTGGTGTTCTGCAACAGCAGACGGCTCGCCGAGCGCACCGCTGCAGCGCTCGACTCGATCGCGGGACGGGAGATCGCCCTGGCCCATCACGGCTCGGTGGCACGCGAGAAGCGCGCACAGATCGAAGCGAGGTTGAAGGCGGGGGAGCTGCCGGCGATCGTTGCGACCTCCTCGCTCGAGCTCGGGATCGACATGGGCGCCATCGATCTGGTCGTCCAGCTCGAAGCCCCGGGAAGCGTGGCCTCTGGTCTGCAGCGCATCGGCCGTGCCTGCCACGGAGTCGGTGGTGTGCCCCGTGGAGTCCTGCTGCCCAAGCACCGCGGCGATCTGCTCGCGTGCGCCGCGGCGGGCCGCGCACTGCTCGCCGGCGAGGTCGAGGAGACCTCGTACCCGAGAAACCCTCTCGACGTGCTCGCGCAGCAGATCGTCGCGATCGCATGCGAGCGGCCGATCCTGGTCGACGCGCTGTTCGCCCTGGTGCGTCGCGCGGCTCCGTATGCGGAGCTTCCGCGGGCGGCGTTCGACGGCGTGCTCGACATGCTCGCGGGGCGGTACCCCGCCGAGGACTTCTCGGGACTGCGGCCTCGCGTGGTGTGGGATCGCGCAGCCGGAGTGGTGCGTGCCCGCGAAGGCGCCGCCCGTGTCGCCGTCACGCATGGCGGCACCATTCCGGATCGCGGCCTGTACGGCGTGTTCCTGGCGGGCCCGGACGGCTCGGCGTTCGGCGGGCGCAGGGTCGGCGAGCTCGACGAAGAGATGGTCTTCGAGCTTCGACTCGGCGACGTCTTCCTGCTCGGATCGTCGTCGTGGCGTGCCGAGGCGATCACGCACGATCGCGTCATCGTCGCTCCCGCGCCCGGTCAACCGGGCAGGATGCCGTTCTGGCATGGTGATCGTGTCGGCCGATCCAGGCTCTTCGGCGTCCTCGTGGGTGAGCTCGCCTCGCTGATAGCGCGGATCGAACCGGACAGGGCGTTCGCTACCCTCACGGCCGACTACCACCTCGACGTATCCGCCGCGCGCAACCTCGTGGACTACGTTCAGCAACAGCTCCACGCGGCGGGAAACGTCCCCGGTGCGGATACCATCGTGGTCGAGCGCTACACCGACGAGGTCGGCGATTGGCGCGTGTGCGTCCTGTCCCCCTTCGGCTCCGCTGTGCATGTCCCGTGGTCCATGGCTGTTCGAAGGAGGCTCGAAGAGCGCTACGGAACGGCAGACACGCACGTCACCGACGACGGCATGGTGTTCCGGCTTCCGGCCGCGGATCATCCCCCTCCGGTCGAGCTCTTCTTCCCCGATTCGCAGACCGTCGAGCGCACGGTCACCGAGGCATTGCCCGACACGTCGCTGTTCGCAGCCGCGTTCCGGGAGTGCGCCGGGCGATCGCTGCTTCTCCCCAAGCGTTCCCCCGCACGACGGACTCCGCTGTGGGCTCAACGTCGCAGGGCAGGGGACCTGCTCGCGAACGTCTCGCGATACCCGTCCTTCCCGATCGTGCTCGAGGCGTATCGCCAGTGTCTGCGCGACACCCTCGATCTGCCCGGGCTGGTCGAGGTCCTCCAGCACGTCGAGCGCAAGGCGATCCGCGTCGCCGCCGTGGACTCTGTGGTTCCGTCTCCCTTCGCAGCGAACGTGCTGTTTTCGTTCGCCGCCCAGTTCATGTATCTCGACGATGCTCCGCCGGCCGAGCGCAGGGCGCACGCGTTGAGCATCGACCATGTGAGGCTTCGGGAGCTTCTCGGGGATCGAGAGCTCAGGGAGCTGCTCGACCCGGAGGTCATCGCCCACTACGAGCGTGTGCTGCAGGGACTGGAGCACGCTGCTCGGAGCGCCGACTCGCTTCACGATCTGCTGTTGCGGGTGGGCGACCTGTCGCGCGAGGAGGTGGCCGCGCGGTGCGACGATCCGGCGCACGCCGATGCGTGGCTCGCGTCCCTGTCGCGCGAAGGCCGCGCGTTGCCGATCGCAATCGCAGGAGAGGATCGATGGATCGCGGTGGAGGATGCGGCGAGGGTGCGCGACGGTCTCGGCGTGGAGCTCCCGTCGGGGCTTCCCGACGCCCTGACCGGGTCGGTCGAAGGACCGCTTCGCGGGCTCGCTGCGCGCTATGCGGCGACGCACGGACCCTTCTCCGCGGCCTCTGCAGCGGCCCGGTTAGGGGTTCCGGATCGCGTTCTTGCGCCCGTGCTCGACGACCTCGTGGCATCGTCGCGCCTGATCGAAGGGGCGTTCCTGCCGGATGGTCAGGGAACCGAGTACTGCGACACGCGAGTGCTGCAGGTTCTGCGCGCTCGCACGCTGGCGCACTTGCGCAGGCAGATCGAGCCGGTGGAAGCCGACGCCTTCGGGCGGTTCCTGCTGGCGTGGCAGGGGATCGGGGAGGCGCGCCAGGGGCAGGACGCGGTGTTGCAGACGGTGCGCCTGCTGGAAGGGCTTGCGCTGCCCGTGTCCGCTCTCGAGGAGGATGTCCTGCCCGCGCGGGTTGCGGCTTATCGGCCGTGGGAGCTCGATTCTCTCTGCGCGAGCGGTCAGATCGAATGGGTCGGTATCGATGCCCTGGCGGGTGGCGACGGGCGCATCGCCCTGTTCTGTTCGGAGGACGAACGAATGCCGGTGCCGGTTCCTGGACACGCCGAGGGAGGGATGGCGGCCGCCATCCGGGACAGGCTGGCCGAGCGAGGTCCTGCGTTCTTCCGCGACATCGTGCGCGACGTCGGAGGCTATCCCGGCGAGCTCCTCGATGCTCTCTGGTCTCTGGTTTGGTCTCGCGAGGTGACCAACGACACGCTCGAGCCGCTGCGGAGCAGGCTCCGCGCCAACGCGCAGACACATCGCCGCGGACGCGATCCCAGGCGCACTCCGTCCCCCGGTCTGCCGGGTTCCGAGGGGCGTTGGTCCCTGCGTCGAGCCCCATTGACTCCGCTCGACCCCACGGCAAAGGCGACCCACCTCGTGCGTTGTCTGCTCGAACGATACGGGATCGTCGTGCGGGAGGTGGCCGACGCTGAGGGCGTTCCCGGGGGATTCTCCGCGGTGTATCCGGTGCTTCGCGCGATGGAGGAGTCGGGCGCCATCCGGCGCGGCTATTTCGTTCGCGGTCACGGTGGTACGCAGTTCGCGTTGCCGGGCGCAGACGAGCGCTTGCGATCCGTGCGAGACCCCGATGACGACGCCGACGCGATCGTGCTCGCGGCCACCGATCCCGCCTCTCCGTGGGGATCCATCCTGCCCTGGCCCGAACGCCAGGATCCCTCCCTGGCGCGTCCGCTGCGCACGGCAGGCGCCCGCGTGATTCTCTGGCAGGGGAGCCTGGTGGGATGGATGCCTCGCTCGGATCCCTCGCTGCTCACGTTCCTGCCCGAGGGACCGACCGGACCGGTGGCAGCGCGAGCGATGGCTCGCGCTCTGGTCCGGCACGCGCAGCGTCTGCGCCTTCCCGTGCTGCTCATTGCCGCGATCGACGGCGCCCCTGCAGCCGAGGGAGAGACGGGGCGCGCATTTCTGGAGGCGGGTTTCGTCGCTGCGGGAGGCGGGCTGATGCTCAAGCGACGATCCCAGCCCGCGTAACCCGGGCCGCTGCCCACCCCATCTCCCAGCGACCAGCGCGTGAGCGCGACCGCCGAAGCCGAAAGCGTTCGACACCCAGCCGTGCAGTCCGAAGGGCACGGTGCTACACGGATCCGGTCGTCATGCTCACCGGCCTGCGAGACAAGCTGCGCTTCGATGCGTCGTTCTGGCGCAAGCTCGCCTGGTACGGCGCTGCGCGTGGACCGACCTGGTGGCTGCGCTACAGCCCGCCCGGCATCGGCGTCGTCTTCGCTGTCGCGCTGCCCGAAAAACGCAGGCTCGTCCGCGACAACCTGCGCAGCATCCTCGGAACCCGTCCGGCGATTCGGGAGCAGGTGGACGTCGCCCGGACCTTCGCCTCCTTCGCCAGCTCGCTGGCCGACGGAATGGCGCTATCCGAGCGCGATCGATACGCGCCGACCGTGGACGTGATCGGAGCGGAACACCTCGAGCGTGCCGCGGCCGACGGCTCCGGAGTCATCCTCGCAACGGCGCACACCGCGGGGTGGGAAACCGCGGTGACCGCGCTTCGACGCGGCTACGCTGATCGAAATGTGCTGGTCGTGATGCACCGGGAGGCCGACGGTCAGGCCGGCGCGATGCACGACGCGTGGCGGCGCGAGCTGGGGTTCGAGATCGTCCATGCCGGCGAGGATCCGCTCTCGTCGCTTCCCCTCTTGCGGCATCTGCGGGAAGGCGGCTTCGTGGCCGTGCAGCTCGATCGCTGCCCTGAGGGGATCCGCGGAAGGAGCGTCCCGTTCCTCGGCCGCACGCTTCGCGTCCCCGAAGGCCCGTTCCAGCTCGCGGCGCTGACCGGCTGTCCCATCGTCCCGGTGTTCTCCCGGCGCACGGGCTTCCTTCGCTACGAGCTGGTGCTGCGGCCTGCCATTCGTGTGGCGAAACGCCCAGACGATCACGATCTCGATCGCGCGGTTCAGCACGCCGCTTCCTCCCTGGCCGAACACGTCGGCGCTCACCCGACCCAGTGGTTCCACTTCGCATGACGCGCGGGTCGTCAGCCCCACCCGTGATCGCCCCGCCGTGGATTCGAAGGCTCGTGCGCGGGATCGTCTCGACCGCCTTCGCTCTTGCGCTCGCTCGCCAGGGGCTCCTGATGTGCACCCACGTGCGGCCCCCCACCGTCGATCTCCCCGCGCGCGCAACCGTCGCCCGCTCGGAGGGAGTCCGTCGCCTCGGCCGGTCCCACGTCAAGACCCATGGACGCATCCTGCAGGTGGTGTTCGAAGGATCACCGGAGGAGATCGGTTGGGCACACGCGTCGTTGCTGCGCGAGGAGATGATCGAGAACGAGACCGCGCTCTGGTCGGTTCTCGATGAGATGGTCCCGTCGCCGGTCGCCCGCATGGCTGTGCTCGACGTGTCACGCTGGGCGTTCAGGGATCTGGACCGCCAGTATTCCGCGCCTCGCAAGCGCGAGCTTGCGGCGGCGGCGACGGCGTTCCTCCCGGATCCGTTCGAGGAGCGGATGCCTACCTGGCAGCGGTTGTTGTTCCTGAACGCGCTGTACGACGTGAGCCTGTTCTACGAGCACTCGCCGCTGATCGGGTGTTCTTCGGTCGTGGTGTCGGGGGCGCGCGCAGTGGATGGGCACACGCTGCTGGCGCGCAACTTCGACTTCGAAACCCACGAGGTGTTCGACCGCGGCAAGGCCGTGATCGTCGTGCGCGAAGAGGGGAGAATCCCGTTTCTCTCGGTGGCGTGGCCCGGTCTCGTCGGGGTCGTCACCGGCATGAACGCACGCGGGGTCTCGATCGTCGTGCACGGTGCCCGCGCCCGATCCCCCGTGACCGACGGTGAGCCTGCCTTGCTCACGGTCCGCGAAGCCCTGGCGAGAGCCAACTCCACGGCTGAGGCCGCGTCCATCCTCGCCGCCGCTCCGCCGATGGTCTCGCACCTGGTTCTGGTCACCGACCCCTCGGGCGACACGCGCGTCGTCGAGCGCGCTCCCGGCGTACCCGCGTACGTACGCTCGGAGAGGCGCGACGTTTCCCTGTCCAACCACTTCGAAGGCCCGCTGGCCGCAGACCCCGCCAACCTGGCCATCTTCCGGAACACCTCTACGAAAGCGCGCCGTCTGCGCCTGGCGCGCATTCTTTCGCAGCTTCCGACTCCCGTGTCGCCCACCGACCTCGCGAACGTGCTCCGCGATCGGATCGGCGCCGATGACCTGCCGCTTCCCGACGGGGATCGTCGCGCGATCGACGCGGACATCGCGACGCACGGGGTGGTGATGGATGCGACGGCGCGTCGGGTCTGGGTCAGCGAGGGGCCACACCTGCGCGGGAGGTTCGTGCGGTTCGATCTCGATCGCATCCTGTCACCCGCCTACGATCCGGAGATCGAAGACGCGATCGATCCGATCCCGGCGAGGTAGCTCGTTCGCGCACCTCGCGCGGCGCTCAGGATGCCTTTGCCGCTGCGGCCTTCGCCTTGCGACGCTTGCGCGCGCGCAGGTTCAGCACTTCCACCAGCAGCGAGAAGCCCATCGCAAAGTAGATGTAGCCCTTGGGGATGTGGCGCCCCAACCCGTCGGCCACCAGCATCACGCCTATCAGCAGCAGGAACGACAACGCGAGCATCTTCACCGTCGGGCGATCCTCGATGAAGTGGGACACTCGCTCGGCGAACAGCATCATGATCCCGACGGCCACCACGATCGCGGCGATCATGACCTCGACATGCTGGGCCATGCCGACTGCGGTGATCACCGAGTCGAGCGAGAACACGATGTCCAGCACCATGATCTGGGCGACCGCGGAGGCGACCGAGGCTGCGGCCTTCCTGGGACCCTCGTGGTCTTCCTCGCCGAGGGCGTCATGGATCTCGTGCACTGACTTGCCCAGCAGGAATAACCCCCCCGCCAGCAGGATGAGATCTCGCCCGGAGAACTCCTGTCCGAGCACCGAGAACAACGGCGCCTTGAGGTGCATGACCCAGCTGATGGCCAGCAGCAGCGCTATCCGAGAGATCATCGCCATCGCCAGCCCGAGCCGTCGCGCTCGCGGCTGCTCCGACGGCTTCAGCTTGCCCGTCAGCACCGCAATGAAGACGATGTTGTCGATGCCGAGGACGATCTCGAGCAGGGTCAGCGTGAGCAGCGCGACGAGGTTTTCGAGGCTGAGGAGTTCGACCACGACCGGATCCTCCGTGTTGACGGCCCAGCGGGACAAGTCATAGCACGGGGGAGGTTCGTTCGGAGCAGAGGTTCCCTGTGCGCAGTCGTCGAGATCCAGCGGATCTCGGGCCGGGAACCGAATCGCGAGCGGTCGCGCGGCGCCCCGCAGCTCACTGCAGCTTCGTGCACATCACCTTGTCCGCTGCCGTGTCGCGGTTGTTGCCGTCGTTGCACTCCGCGATCGCGTTGTCGGGATCCACCACGCCATAGACGAGAATCGCGAGTCCCTGCGGGAACCCGCTGAGCGATGGCGTGATCGAGGCGCTCGCCCCGGGAGCGATCGGTCCGGCGATCGTCTCCTCGTGGAGCATCTTCCCTCCGGAGCTCGGATCCCCTGCGTAGTAGCGCACAACCACGTTCGAAGCGGGTTCGGTCCCGTCGTTGAAGACCGTAGTCGGGACCTGAGGCGAGGGACAGGTTGACGCGCTGATGACTCCGAGGTCGATGCGCAGGTCGGGCATCGTGCTCCCGGGATCGACCGCGGCAGTGAGCTCGTTGTTCGTCTCGACACACTCGCGCTCCTTGTCGCCGTCATCCACGACCGCGCGGATCTGGTTCGGGACGACCTTCGGTGCGTTGTTCGCCGCGTCGTAGTGGACCGTGACGAGCACCGAGTCACCAGGCTCCAGGCTGTTCTGCAGCGTGGCGGTGAGCGGCGTGCTGCCGGGGCCGTACAGCGGCTCCTGCAAGGAGGGGCTCGTCCACGTTCCGTGGAAGGCGAGGACCACGCCGGGACCGACGCGAAGGTCGCCCTGGTTGGTGACCTGGACGGTGATGTCGAGCAGGGAGGAGAGCTGTCCGCAGGCAGCGTCGGGAGACGAGACCTGGATGCCGATGGCGGCCAGGTCGGGGGCGACGTCCTGGGAACGGGGGTTCGATCGATAGGTGTTGTAGAGGCGACCGTTGAGGGGCTTCCAGCTCTCCGGCTCGAACAGCGGGATCCCTCCGCTCTCGGTGACGTTGGTCACGTGGTAGGCGTGCTGGTTCCAGATCCGGCGCGCCGAAACCCACAGGTCGTTCGCGTCGCCCCAGACCTCGATCCCCGCGTTGTACGACGACGACAGGTGCTCCGTGCAGAACCCCGACTCGGTCGTCGTGGCAAACACGATCTCCGCGTTGCCGTCGTTGTCGACGTCGGCGACCACGGGATACTCGATGCGAGTGCGGCTCTCGGAAGGCTCGCGCACCCAGACATCGCCGGTGAGTCCGTCGTAGACGCGGAACCTGCACTCGTCGTTGTAGACGACCTCCGCGGCGCCATCGCCGTTGAAGTCGAACACGCTCGATCCGGTCACCTGGCTCGAGTCGTCCTGCGTCTTGCGTCGCCAGCCGTTGTGCAGGCACACGCAGCTCCCCAGCTGCTCGTTGCATGCGAACTTCGCCAGATCGCCGCAGTCCGCATCCTGCGTGCACTTCGCCTGCGGCGGCGTGCGCGCCTTGTTCGCCGCCGCGCACGTCACACCGTCGTCCGCAGGAGCCGCCGGCCACGCATCGCATTCCCCCCCCGTCGTCGCTTGCTGCAGATCCGCCACCACGAACGCCGCCGAGAACGCGCTGCTCACCTCCGGGAAGCCATCCCCGTCGAAGTCGTCCACGTTCGGGGTGCCACCCCCCGATGCGTCGAGCTGCACGGCTCTGCGCAGCGTCCCGTCCTGTCCGTTGAAAACCTGCAGCCAGCCAGCGGAGATCACGATCACCTCGGCCTGCCCGTCGAGGGGGTTGCCCGGTCCCGGCGCGGCCACCTGATCGGCACCCAGGATGTCCGCCACCGCGCAGAACCCCTCGCGCCGCCCCGCAGGCACCTCTGTCGCACCGTTCACCGTCTGGCCATCCCACACGACCATGAGCTGGCCCGCGCAGAACGCGACCTCGTCCGATGTCGCTCCCGGTCCCTGGCACTGCGAGATCTTCGTCACCCCCGCCGGCGGCGTCGGAAGCCGGTACACCGTCGTTCCCGCGATGAGCTCCAGCCGCTCGTCTCCCTGCACGTTCGCCACGCACGACACCGGCCCTTGGTTGTTCTTGCCGTGCATCAGGCTCCCGGCGAAACGATCCACGAACTGGATCGCGCCCCCTTGCGGCTTGTCCAGCGTCCACACCGAGCGTCCCACGACGATCTCGGCCAATCCCGCATGGTCAAGGTTCGCCAACGATGGTGCTGGATTCGCCCCGCCGTGATCGAACGAGGGACTCGTGGCCAGCGTCTCCCCCGTGTTCGAGTAGATCCGGATGCTCCCCGCGGTTGACCCGGACCCCTCGAGAACCGCCACGATCTCAGGCACACCATCGCCATCCAGATCCCCCACCGCGATCCCCGCCGTCGAGTCCAGATCCGCGTTGGCGCACGCACATGTGGCCGCGGCAGGATCTGCCCCCTCGTGCCACACGGTTCCCCCGCACGCCGCGAAGAAGTCCTTGCCCTTGTTCGGCCCTCCCCCGTGAATCGCACGCAGCACGCCGTTGGTCGTGAAGTCGTGTGCGCAGAACGTCGCGAACAGGATCTCCGGGAAGTCCCGCTCGTCGATCAGCCCGTCACCGTTGTCGTCATCGAGGTTCGCCACCGCCGGAGTGGCAACCACCTGCGTCGAGTCCGGGAACGGACTCCCGGTGGCCGTCGGGCTCGCGAACGTCCCTCCCCACGTGATCTCGTTCGTGGGGAGCATGTCCGCAAAGGGCTTCGATGGCAGCGAGCAGGTGGGCTTCTGCCCGGTTCCCGCGCAGGAGGCCACGTCGCACTCCGCGTAGCTCGGACAGTCCCAGTCGTCTTCGCACCCGCAGTAGGCGCTGGACCCGTCCTGCGTGCAGTGGCTCGCGAAGTAGCCCGAGACACTCGCGCAAGTGAAGCGCGTGTCTTCGCCACCGCCGTTCGAACGGCAGGCCATCACCGCCTCGCCTTCACATCGAGCGGTCCCCGCCACGCACACGTCCTTCACGCAGATCGTCCCGTTGCAGTAGTGGTCCGCACTGCACTGCACGTCGGTCGTGCACGTGTTGTCCTTGCAGTACGCACCCCCGTCCGTCGTCTCGCACGTCTCCGTGGCCGAGCACCCGAGCTCGCTGCACACGTTCGGCGCGCACGCTGCCCCGCCATCGACGAGTCCGCAGTGCTGGTCCTGCGGACACTGCAGCGCAGCGCACGGGTCTGCATCCGACGAGGGTGTGTCGTTGGCCGCATCGTTGACGATGATGGCGCCACCTCCGCCGGAGGCACCTGCAGCACCGTCGGGATCGACCGATCCGTCGCCCTGCATTCCCGCCGAGCCCCCCTGCCCATCGAGGGGGGGAGTCGCGACCTCGGGGTTGCCGCCGCAGGCCGACAGAGTCCACAGGGAAACGAGGAGGGAGATGCTTCGGTTACGCATCCCGCCATCCTAGCGTGAACGGGAATGGAGCACACCCCGCGCGTCCGGTTCGGGGCCGGCCTCAGACCCCGGCGTCCCTGTTCCGCCCGGACCGGTTCTCCTCTAACGTCACCCCTCCCCGGAGGTGGTCATGCGCAACATCGTCGTCCTCGGCGCCGGTCTCGTTGGCTCCGTCATCGCTCGCGACCTCGCCAATGAACCCGACTTCCGCGTCAGCGCGGTGGATCTCGATGAGGCGACCCTAGCCGCCGCAGCGAAGCGGTGCGGTGATCGCGTGTGTACCGTGCGCGCCGACCTCTCGGTGCCCGCGCATGTCGCCGAGTGCGTGAAGGACGCCGACCTGGTGATCGGCGCCGTCCCGGGTTGGCTCGGTCTCGCCGTTCTTCGCACCGTCATCGCTCAGCGCAAATCCTTCGCCGACATCTCCTTCATGCCCGAAGACGCCTCGCGACTGTCCCCGTCTGCCGCAGACGCTGGCGTCGTCGGCGTTGTGGACTGCGGCGTCGCCCCCGGCATGAGCAACGTCCTGTCAGCGCGCGCCGCAGCCGATGTCGAGCATCCCGAACAGCTCCGCATCTACGTGGGCGGGCTGCCTCAGGTCAGGCGCTGGCCCTACGAGTACGCGGCGGTCTTCTCTCCCATCGACGTCCTCGAGGAGTACACGCGCCCGGCGCGCGTCGTCGAGGGCGGCAAGCTCGTCGTCAAGACCGCCCTCAGCGAGGTCGAACACCTCGAGTTCGAAGGCGTCGGGACCCTCGAGGCCTTCAACTCCGACGGCATCCGCTCGCTCGCCGACTCGCTCACGGTCCCCGACATGAGCGAGAAGACCATGCGCTACCCCGGCCACGCAGAGCGCATGCGCGCCATCCGGGAGACCGGGCTGCTGTCGTACGACAAGATCCGCGTCGGCGACGTCGAGATCCGTCCCGTGGATCTGACCTGCGCGCTGCTCAAGCGCGTGTGGCGGCTGCCCGAGGGCGAGGGGGACATCACCGTCATGCGCGTGCAGGTCCGGGGAAACACCGCGGGCAAGCACGTGCGCGACGTCTGGGATCTGGTCGATCGCTACGACCCCGAGACGGGCTTCACCTCGATGGCGCGCACGACCGGGTTCCCGTGCGCGATCGTGGCGCGAATGATCCTCGACGGGACGATCGGTCTTTCGCCGGGGGTTCACTTCCCGGAGAAGATCGCATCGAACCGTTCGGCGCTCGACCGCCTTCTGGCGGAGCTCGCCGCGCGCAAGGTCTTCTACAAGCACGCAGTCCACCACGGCTGAAGGGGAGACGCGCCGCGTCGCGCTCTCAGCCTCCTGCACCCGCGTCCTTCGCGGATCCTCCGCTGCCACCCTTCCCCGCATCCGCGTCGCACGCGGCCGAGCAGTCGTTGACGAAGCACGCGTAGACATTGGCGAGTGCGGTGCCGCATCCTTTGGGCTGTCCCACCATGCAGGCGCAATAGGTGGAAGCATCCTTGCCCCCGCCGTCCTGCGAGCACCGGTCCGCGGGATCCCCCGCGCACACGGTCATCATCGCCTGCCAGGGCGCGACGCACTCCGCATGGAGGCATTCCGTGCAAGAAGTCGACAGCGGCTGGGGCCACTTCGACTGATACGTCACGCACTCCGCCTTCCCGTCGTCGAGCGGCCCTTCGAACGTGTTCGGCTCCCCGGTGTCGGAGCAGGCGAACAGCATGGAGGCGAGCGCAGCCGGGAGCAGCGAGCGGACGAGGTTCATCGGTTCCTTCTCCGGGCCTCGGCAGCCCGGTCGTGGACGAATTCTGGCGTGCATGCGCGTGAGGATGTCAAGGGAATCCTGCGCGCACCGGGGCAGCGGAGCGTTAGGGGCGCGCGCAGGGGGAGGCGGGTTCGCGCGAAGCGAGGGAGGCGTCGATGGGCCGATCGGAGTCGGGAGCCGTCTCGAGGACTGGGGCAGGGTGACGGATTCCGACGAGGAGCCACGCCGCGGCGATAACGATGGCGAGCAGGGCGCCGGTGACTCGGGTCCAGGTCGCATCGGTGAGGAACAGCAGCAGCATCGCGACGAGCGCAGGCACGTACAGGGGAAGAGCCCAGCGAAACACGTAGCCGCCGAAGGTCGGCATGGGGACCTTCTCCGACTCCGCGATCGACTTGACCATGAAGTTCGGTCCGTTGCCGATGTACGTCATGGCGCCGCAGAAGACCGCGCCGAGACTCACCGCAACGAGCAGCGGCTCCGGTACGCCGGCGACGCGCGTCGCACCCTCGCCCTGCTTCGCCAGCTCGAAGAACACCGAGTAGGTCGGTGCGTTGTCGAGCACCGAGCTCAAGCTCCCAGTCATCAGGAACAGGCTCACCTTGCCGATGGGAAGCCGCGGAGCCCACTGCGCCACGATCCGCAGCGCCGGGATCATCGTCAGGAAGATGCCCACGAACAGCGCTGCCACTTCGAGGATGGGTCCCCACGTGAACCGATTGCGCTCACGTGCGCTTCGGTCCCCGAGCTTCAACGACAGCACCGCCGTCGTCAGCATGGCGAGCTCCCGCACCGGCACGAACTCCCACCACGCCACCTGCTCCGCGTGCAACGCGTCGAGGTGCACGGAGGGAAGCAGCGCTGCCGATGCGACAATCGCACCCAGCAGGACGAGCTGCCCCCAACCTCGAATGCGGAGCGGCTGCACCTGCAGCGCGTCGGCCTGCAGCGCGGCCATCGGCTCCTGCGCGTAGAGCCGTCGGTCCAGCCCCCAGAACGTCACAATCAGCAGCGTGTTGACCAAGAGCCACTCACCCGCCAGGTGCATCGTCCACAGGAAGGGAACACCGCGGAGCATCCCGAGGAACAGGGGAGGATCGCCCAACGGCGTGAGCAACCCACCGGCATTCGCCACGATGAAGATGGCGAACACCATGGTGTGCGTGCGGTGGCGACGCTGGTGGTTGGTGTTGAGGATCGGTCGGACCAGGAGCATGGCCGCGCCGGTCGTTCCGATGAAAGAGGCGACGACAGCCCCGATGGACAGGAAGATCGCGTTGTTCCTGGGAGTGGCGCGGATGTCCCCTTCGGCGAGGATTCCGCCGCTGACCACGTAGAGGCTGAAGAGCAGCGTGATGAACTGTGCGTACTCGACCAGGGCGTGGACCACGGCGGAGGGCTGTCCTCGCAGGCACATCCACACACCGACAGGAATGCCGAGCGCAAGGGCGACCGTGAGCTGGGCCGGCAGGTGCGCCCAACGATCGCGCACGTGAGGGATGAGCGGGGCGAGCGCGATGCAGGCGAGGAGAACAACGAAGGGGATCGCTCCCCACCAGGGAATCCACATGTTCATGTCCGAGGCGCTCCCGACCGGCGGGAACGGGTGCGAAAGCTATGCCTCATCCGAGCGACTTCGCAAGTCGTCCGGACGCGTGTCGGCAAGAGCGATCGTGAAGATTCTCCCCGCTCCGCGCATCCGACTGGCCCGTACTGCCCCTGGTCCTTCTCATGCCACGATATCGCGCCCTGCATCATCCCGATTCGGACAGTGCACGATCCCCTCCTCGGCAGCGCTTTCCGCTTCACTCTCACGCGCTGCGGCCCTGGTCACGGCTCCTGCCTCGGCGCGTCTCGGCGTCGCTCGAGCACGTTGCGGTCTTTGTCCCTTGCGCCGCGCCCGTGGTTGCGTAACGACTACGATCGTGCGTGGAGTCCACGACGTTCCCCGGTTAGGCATTGGCTGCAAGTGCGCCGCTGGGGCTCTCCGGTACGTTCTATTGACGCGGCACAACCAAGTGGGTTAATCGTTCCAGGTCATCATGAAAACAACGCGGAGCGCTACGAAGCGAACTGAAGTCGACACCCAGGTGATCGAGCACCTGTCCAACCTGTCCTACGCCGTCATGGATAGGTTCCTCGCGATGCAGCGCGCGATTTCTCCGGACCCGCGCCTGTCGTATCCGCGCTACCGCGTCCTGTCCTGGGTCGATGCCACGCGCGAAGTCAGCATCAGCGAGATCTCTGCCAGCCTCGGCATCGCTCGCTCCACCGCGAGCGAAATGGTCGGCCGCATGGTCCGCGATGGTCTCGTCAAGAAGAAGACCGACTCCGACGACGCACGCAGCGTCGTCATCACCCTCACCCCCGTCGGCCAGCGTCTCATCAAGCGCCGCAAGAAGGAACTCTGGGACGCCCACAGCTCCCTCGTCAAGGACCTCAGCCGCGACGACCAGCACGCCTTCGTCAGCGCGTTCGAAACCCTCGAGCGCCTCACTCGCACGGAAGACGGCGAAGAGTCCGTCGATTGAAATCCTTCCCCAACACCCTCCCCGCCTACGTCGAGTCGGTCACCACGGACCAGTACGTCTTGTAGGCTCCGCTCCCCGCACGCTCCAGGAACCGTCCCAGCGGCGCCACCACCGTCGTCGTGCGATGCCCGCTGCGTTGCTTCGGATGACGACGCCCCTGATCGAACCAGACCCGGACGATCAAGCTCGCCTCGTCGTACGGCATCGCGCGCACGTTCGACGTGAACCGTGCGTAGGCGTTGCCGTCGAAGAGGTACTGCTCGACGTTGGAGGTGTAGAAGACTCCGAGCTTTAGTCCGCGCTCGGCGATGTCCTTCGCGACTCCCTTCAGCGCCTGGCTGCCGGCGAAGTCTCCGACGACCGGGACGAGCCGGTTGCCGAGCACGAACGCGCGCACCCGCCGATACGTTTCCTCGGTTCCAAGGAACGTTGCGGCCTCTCCTTGATCGGTCGTGAGCGCGAGCAGGCTGCCCAGGGATGGGTACTTCCTCGCGCTGCCCTCCATCGAGTAGGCCAGCTCGAGCCCCTTGGCAGCGAAGGCGTCCCGGATCACACGGAGCTCGGCCAGCTCTGCAGCGCTCGCGACCCAACCGAGCCTCGCCATCCACGCCTGCGCGCTCGCCATCGCCTCGTCGCGCAACGACGCTTCGGGCTTCGCTCCGCGGAACGCCTCGGCGATCTGTTGCACGGTGACGTGCTCATGCGCATCGACGAGAGACCGAGGAACGCTGCGCGAGGTGAGCGCAGACACGAACCGGACGCGACTCTCCCCGCGCTCCATGCACGCTCGCAGGAACACCAGCTCAAACGCGTTGCCGCGTCGGATGTCGACCACGTAGGCGATCTCCGGCTCCGTCAACCCCACGTACGTGAGGTTCTGCTCCGGCCCCACTCCCACGTAGGCTCGTCCCCTGAGCCGCGGATCGCGCAACGCCGTGGCAACGTCGAGCAACGAGGTCTCGTTGGAGACGAAGTTCCGACTGGGGAAGTCTCCCGGACGCTCCGACAGCTTCTTCATCAGCTCCCCGAGCCGAGCGTCGCTCATCAGCGGGGCTCGCGCAGCCGCGACGGGCGCAGCGGCAGACGCTGAACCTGCAGCGTGCTTGGCGGAAGCAGCGGTTGCGGCGGAGGACGCGTCCGCGGTCGGCTCGCGAGGGGGAGGACGTTCGACGGCCTGGCGCTTGTCACATGCGGACAGCGTCAGACCTGCCAGCAGCGATGCGAGCACGAGCCGTTGCATGGAACGATCAACGCCACAGACGCGGGGCATCGTCCCCGCAACGCGAGCCCTCATCTTCCGATCCACTTGCGCTTGGGCCCGGTGTCGGCGTGCACGAACCGGTCCGCGCTCTTCGGGTAGTAGCCGAGGCCTCCGCCCCAACCCGCGGCCTCGATCGCATCGCGCATCTGGGTCGCCGTCATCCCTTCGATCCGGAAGTCCACGGCCTTCCCCTCCGAGTGCTGGCTGTGGGACGCGACGCGTCGGCCCTTCTTGCGCAGCAACTCGTTGAGCTTCCAGCTCCGATAGCCGGAGACGAGCTCGATTCTCACCGGTGCGCGGTTGGATGCCAGCTCGCGCAGCAGGTCGAGGAGGCGAGGATCCATCGGTGTCTGACTCGTGGTAACGCGATCGGCGAGCAGGGACGCCACACGCTCCATCGTGGGCTCGTGTCGGGAGAGCACCACAGCTTCACCGCTATGGATGTTGACGAGAGTCGCGAGCGTGGGCTCCTCCGCGGCCTCGTCTGCCGGGAGCGCGCAGTCCGGAGCCTTGCGAATGGCGAGCTGCAGGGAAGGGGAGGGGCGGGGCAGCTCGCGGGCGATGAGCGAGGAAGGAAAAGGGGCGATGGCGATCCCGGCGAGTGGGGCTGCGAGCCAGTGCCAGAGCAGCTTGCCCGGTGCCATGAAGGACGGTCAGCCGGAAGTCGCGGGCTTGGGGGAGCCGAAGATGCTCGTGCCGCGACGCTTCTCCTTGTTCTGCTGCGCGCGCTCGGCGTAGGTGGGGATGATCACGCGCTCGCGTTTGGGCAGATCGCGGCCGTCGATGACCGCCCGGATCTCCTCCTGGTCCAACGTCTCGCGCTCGAGCAGAGCGTGCGCCAGCTGATCCAGCGTCTCGCGCTTGTCTCGCAGGATCGCAAGCGCCTGCTCGTGCTGCTCCTCGATGATCCGCTTGATCTCGTCGTCGATGTCGATCGCGGTCTTGTCCGAGTAGTCCGGCCGGTGCTGCGCGAACTCGCGCCCGAGGAAGATCGACTCCTCGCGCTCGCCGTAGCTCACCGGGCCGAGCTTCTCGCTCATGCCGACCTCGCAGACCATCATGCGCGCGATCTGGGTCGCCCGACGAATGTCGTCGGAAGCCCCGGTCGTGATCTCCCCGAACGTGATCTCCTCGGCGCTGCGGCCGCCGAGCGCCATGGCGATGCGCGCCAGCGCCTGCTTGCGGCTCATCATGTGGCGGTCTTCGGTCGGCAGGAACTGGGTGACGCCGAGCGCAGCTCCGCGGGGGATGATGGAGACTTTGTGGACCTCGTCGTTGCCCTCGACGAACATGCCCACGAGGGTGTGGCCGGCTTCGTGCCAGGCGGCGATGCGACGCTCCTGCTCGCTCATGACCATGGACCTGCGCTCGGAACCCATGAGCACCTTGTCCTTGGCCATCTCGAAGTCGCCCATCCCGACCTTTTCCTTGTCCTGCCGGGCAGCGAGCAGAGCAGCCTCGTTGACCAGGTTCTCGATGTCGGCGCCGACGAAGCCGGGCGTCCCCCGGGCGAGGACCTCGAGATCCACGTCGTCGCTCAGCGGAACCTTCTTGGTGTGCACCCGCAGGATGCCCTCCCGGCCGTGCACGTCGGGGCGCGGCACCGTGATGCGCCGGTCGAACCGGCCAGGCCGCAGAATCGCAGGATCGAGCACGTCGGGACGGTTCGTGGCCGCGATGATGATGACGCCTTCGTTGGACTCGAAGCCGTCCATCTCGACCAGCAACTGGTTGAGCGTCTGCTCGCGCTCGTCGTGCCCGCCACCGAGCCCCGCGCCGCGATGACGCCCCACCGCGTCGATCTCGTCGATGAAGATGATGCACGGGGCGTGTTTCTTCCCCTGCTCGAACAGGTCACGCACGCGGCTGGCGCCGACGCCGACGAACATTTCGACGAAGTCGGAGCCGGAGATGGAGAAGAAGGGGACGCCGGCCTCACCGGCGATCGCGCGGGCCAGCAGCGTCTTGCCCGTTCCGGGGGGGCCCATCATCAACACACCCTTGGGGATGCGTCCGCCCAGACGCTGGAACTTCTTGGGGTCGCGGAGGAACGCGATGATCTCCTCGAGCTCGTCCTTGGCCTCGTCGATCCCCGCAACGTCGGCGAACGTGACCTTGTTCTGCGCCTCGTTGAGCATGCGGGCCTTGGCCTTGCCGAAGCTCATGGCCTTGCCGCCGCCGGACTGGAGCTGACGCATGAACAGGTAGAACATGACGAGCAGGAAGACCATCGGCAGGATGGTCACCAGCGCGCTCGACCAGAAGGGGTTGGCGTCTTCCTTCTCGAAGGAGAGCTTGACGTTGTTGTCGACGAGCGTCTTGACCAGCTCCGCGTCTGCGACTGGGCCGAGGGAGACCTTGCGCATGCGCTGCTTGGAGACCGGGTCGTAGACCACGAAAGTGAACTCGCGATCCTTGATGACGACGTTCTCGACGTGGGACTCCTCGGGCTTGGCTTTCACCAAGGCCATGAAGTCGCTGAACGGTACCTGCGTGGCGCGGGTCGTGTCGGAGCTGACGAACTGCCAGATGGCCAGGAACATCAGGATCAGAAGGACCCACAACAGCAGTGTCTTGTGCGATTGCTTCACGTGTGCCTCGGAAGGGGATTTCTATCTGCGTAGCGAGCTAATGATGGAGTCTGCCACCGGTTGTGCAAGACGTCGACTCGTCCGCCTCGGTCATTTTTTCCTCGGTTTTGCAGGGGGCGCCGCGCTCGGGTCCACGCCTTCGTAGGAAATCACCCCGGAACGCGCGTCTACGCGGGCCACCCGCCCACCCGGCATCGCCACCCGGACCGCTCCGCCCGCCGCTCCCGCCTTCGCCAGCGCCTTCCACTGCGCGCGCTTGAGCACCGGCCGGCCCTCCCCATCCCCCGCGATCGCGCCGAGATCCTCCGCGAGCTCCCACAGGTGCCAGACCACCCGCGGGCTCAACTTCTCCATCCGAGGCAACAGCTCCCAACGCACCGCGCCTCGCAGACGATCCCGAGACGCGTTGGTGGGATCTTGCGAGAACGGGACCCCATGCCGCTCCAGGTGCGTGATCACGTCCGCTCTGCGCGCACGGATGAGCGGACGGATCACGTCGCTACTCCGCGCCGGCAACACCGCAAGACCGGCCGGCCCGCTCCCTTGCAGCAGGCGGATCATCACCGTCTCCGCCCGATCGTCCGCCTGGTGGCCCACCGCAAGGCTCGACGCCCCCAGCCTTCGCATCGCGTCACGAAGCACCGCGTAGCGAGCCTCCCGGGCCCTCGCCATCAGGTTGCCCCCATGCCCGACCTCGACCTTCGTGCGCTCGAACACCATCCCGAGGCCGCCAAGAAACGCGCTCGCCGCGTCGAGCTCCGATGCAGCCTCCGGCCGAAGCTGGTGATCCACGCCGACCGCGATCGGCTCGATCCCCATGCGCGCTCGCAACAGCCACAGCGCGTGCGCCAAGGCCATGGAATCGGGACCTCCCGAGACCGCGACCACGATCCGATCGCCCGACTTCACGAGCCGCTCTTCGCGGACCGTCCGCTCGACGATCCGCAGCAGCGTTGGCGGGTGGCTCGGACGCGAGGTCATCAGCGCAGCTCGAACTCCTTGCAGAACACGACCCGGTCGGATCGCAGCGCCTCCACTCCGACATGCTCGTCGTTGGGGAACTCGTGCGAGCACCGACCGGTCTCGTCGTCCCACGCGAAGCAGTGCTCGCAGCCAAACCGCAGTCGGTATCGATTCGCCTCCTCGCGCAGCCTGTCGTCCACTCGCGTGATCACGAGGCGCTCCGCTCCAACACCGCCAGCGACTCAACGTGGCTGGTGTGCGGGAACATCTCGAACAGGTCGAGGGAAGTCAGTCGCCACGCGGCCTGGCCGAGGATGCCGATGTCGCGCGCCAGCGTCGCGGGGTCGCACGAGACCATCACGATCCGTCTCGCACGGGACTGCGCGATCCGACGGCAGGCCCCGGCTGCGCCTTCCCTTGGAGGGTCCAGGACGACCACGCGAGCCCATGGTGGGATCTCGTGGGCGTCGGCGTCACCGACGACGACGCGCGCCTTCAACCCGCGGGCCGCGAGGTTGCCGCGAGCGGCGTCCACCGCACGCTCGTCGCTCTCCACGGCCTCCAGGCGAGCGGCCCGTCGCGCCAGCACCACGGTCATGTTCCCCGCCCCGCAGAACAGCTCGAGCACGCTGGCCTCATCGCCGATTGATTCGTCTGCCGAACGAACAAGCCGTCGGCTCGTCTCCTCGTGGGCCTGCATGAACCCGCCGGCAGCAGCCCGCAGCGGCTCGCCGTCGGCCGCCGTCATCACCGCCGAAGCGTCTCCGATTCTCGCCGGCTCCCTCGCCCCTTCGAGCCACACCTCCGCACCCGCCCAGCACCCCGACCGGACCTTCTCCTCGGCCAAGGCGAAAGCGCTCGGCGCGACCTGCCCCTTCCATCGGAGCACGATCGCTGCTCGTCCTGCGGATCCCTGCTGGATCACCACTTCCCCTGCACCGGCCGATCCCTCCAACCACGCAGGCACTTGCCCGCACGCGGCATCCACTGCTTCGGTGCACACCAGACAGCTCGGAACCCGAATGATCTCGTGGCTCCGCGGCGCCCTGAACCCGGCCTCGACGCGGCCGTCAGTGGCCCGCGCCGCCAGGCGCACGCGCGTCCTCCAGTGCTCCGTCCTGTCCGCGGCGTGATACCGGAGCTCGAGGCCGTCGGCCGCCTTGCCGAGCGCCTCGTGCACGATCCGCTGGTGCCACCGACGCTGGGCATCGAGCGACAAGTGCATGCGGTCGCACCCCCCGCAGCGTTCCGCGTGGGGACAGGGCGGCACGACCCGGTCGGCGGAAGACTGCACGAGGTGCAGGATCCGCGCGCGAGGTGTGCCGGACTCGATTCGGACATCGGCATCGACGACATCCCCGGGTGCCGATCGGGGTACGAGGATCGCGCGGGGTTGTCCGTCGATGGGAGCGCGAGCGATCCCATCGCCCCCCTTCGCCAGGGAGGTGACCTCGAGGCGCATGCGGAGTGTCGCTTGCGGCGAACCGCCGGGGCGCCCCCGACCCCGGATGCGGTCAGCCATCGCAGTCGAACAACGCGTAGCCGCCGGGGGACTTGCCCTCGCCCAGGGGGCCCGCCGTGTTCAGCCAGGAGACGAGCAGACGTTTTCGGGCTGCCGCCACCGACACCATCGTTCCGTCGAGCAACTGGAGCGACGTGTTGCCGAGCTGCGTTCCGGTCACCGGCGACAAGGCCGGCGTCGTGGCGACGGAGCCGCTTGCGTTGTCGAAACGGAAAAGCTTCAGCGCCTTGGATTGTGCGCCGACCAGGATGAAGTGGTCGTGGAGCGAGGCGGCGCCGACGGACAGGAAGGCCCCTGCCACGGTTCCCTCTTGCACCTTGTTACCGTCGGCCGAACGCACCATCCAGGAAAGCTGGGACGACGTTGACACGGCAGCGAGCGCGCGATTGCCCCAGGATGCCATCGCGGCGTTGGTGCCGGCCGGCATCGACTCGGGCAACAACGACGCTCCGTAGGGCGCACCGACCAGGAACTGCACCGTTCCGCCCTGATCGCTGACGATGCCCAAGACGTTGGAGGCTTCGGTCACGCGGACGAACTTCGCCGCGGAGTTGAACGTGGGCATGCTTCCGGGAGGTGAGCCCGCGTTGGTGCCGTCCCAGGAGTAGAATACCGGAACGAAGATCGAACCCTGGTTCTGATCGCGTTGGATCGTGGCGACCAGATAGCTGGTGTCACTCGGATTCGGCGTCGCCCCGTTGACCGCTTGGAAGCGTGTGAAGTCCGGCAAAGGCTTGAAGTACGGCGTGCCGACTGCGGTTCCGGTCCCGTCGAACCCCGTGACCAACAGGTTCGCTCCCGCATCCGCACAGTCGTCCCAGCTCACCGCTGCGAAGCCGCTCGAGGCGGCGGTGTTCCAAGACGAGGTGAGGGACGCCACGGGGGCGGAGCCCGGGCACTGGGCGAGCACCTGCGCAACCTTTGTCGATGCCTTTCCGGTGTCGTCGAGGGGCAGCCTCACCAGCGTAGTCGTATCGGCGTTCCACTCGAGGTAGCTGATCACGAAGCCCGTCGAAGTGGCCACCGCGACGGGTCCGGCGACATTGGCGTTGGCGACCGTGGAAGCAGGGAGATCCTGCCCCGCGCCGCTCACCAGCGTGAGGGTGCAGCTCGTTGCGACCGCGCCGTCGCCCGCGTCGGTCGGCGGAGCGCTGTCCTGCCCGGGCGCCGCCACCTTGCACAGGCCATCGACACACGACTCGCCAGCGCCGGTGTCGCAGGCGCCCGCAGGAGGGGTGACCGGATCGATCTGGATGGTGACACGACGGTGGCGGGAGAAGTCCACCGGGGTGCATCCGAAGCCGACGACGGCGCAGTCGTCCTTGCGCAGGAGCGCTGCGAAGCCGAACTTGTCCTTGGGCAGGTCTCCGACCTCGACGAAGGACTCGCCGGCGCCAATGGTCTGCAGATGGCGAGCGCCCTGGACCTTGCCGTACGCGAGCTGCTCGTCGGGAGGGCAGCCCCCTTCGAAGATCGCCAGTTGCGCGTAGGTCGCGAGCGCCCCGAGGCCGCCGGGATCCGTGAGGTCGACCTGAATGGTAGGATTCGAGGCGCAGGATGCGGACGCCCCCGCGATCACCACAGCGCCGAGTCCTGCGAGGAGGGCGCTGCAAGCAAGGGATGTGGACCGAATATGCATGACGTTTCAGTTCATCGGTACGCGTTGAGAAGCGACCTGGCCCGAGACAATTGTCACGGGGATGACCTTGGTGGCTCCTCCGGTTCTGCGGAGGATGACGCTGTACTGTCCCGGAGGGAGTGGCACGCGCACGACAGGAGACGGGCCGAGATTCCGGCCGCTGGCCACGACGGAATCGCAGAAGGGAGTGCAGACCACCGTGAGAAAGCCCGGCTCTCCTCCCCCAGCCGGCGGCTTCGCTGTCGGTGTTGCACCGGTGGGGACACCACCCGTCGCGGGCTGGGTTGCCGACGTCTTGGCCGTCTTCGCAGTCGTGGGTGCGGCCGTCGATGCCGCGGTCGCCGTCGTGGTCGCGGTCGCCGCAGGCGGTGCGCTCTGCGTAGGTGCGGCCGCGGTCATAGGCGCGGTCGCCGAAGGTGTGACGACGGAAGGAACCGCGGCGGTCTGCGATGGGGCTGGCTCGGGTGAGGGGCCCGGGAGCATGCCGCGCAACAGCAGCACCGCGAACACGCCGATGACCACGAGGAACGTCGCAGCGCCCGCGGCGATGTACACCATGCGGTTGCTGCGAGCCGCAGCGATCTGCACGGTCTCATCGGCGATGCGTCGCGGCACTTCGCCGGGGGCTGCATATCCGGGCAAGCCGGGGTACTGCGGTCCTGGGATGACGCCAGCGTTGACGCCCGGGGGAACGAAACCTCCTGCCGGAGGAGGGAATGCCTGTTGGGCGGGATCAGCGGGTTGCGCAGGGGGCTGGTAGTAGGGCGACTGCACCCGGTTCGGGGGCATCGTCTGCTGGTTGGATGTCGGTCCCGCGTGCTGGGGTGGTTGGGCGGCAGCCATGGGAGGCGGCTGCTGCATCGAAGGAGGTTGCGGATAGCCCTGCACTCCGGCGCCTGCGCCGAACCCGCCCAACATCGTCTGCTTCACGTTGCGAGGCACATACGGCTGCTGAGAAGGTGCAGGCATTCCCGCTGCAGGGACCGGCGCCGGGGCGCCAGCCGCAGGGAATGGGCCACCGTGCCCTTGCTCGAGGGCGAGTCGCGATGGGACGACAACCGTTGCGATTTCTTCGTCTTCGTCCTCTTCGAGTGGGGCAGGCGCGGGATACCCGGGCGCCGACGGAGGCGTGGCGCTGATCATGACCGACTTGGCGGGCTGCGCGGCGACCGACTGAGGCACCCTGGGCGCGGGCAGATGGATGCCGTGGGCAGGCGGAAGCTGCGGCTTGGGCGCTGCTTGTGCCCGAGGCGCGGCGGTCGTGATGGCTCCCTGAGACACCGTTGGTCCTCGGGCCGTCGGCGGCGCGAAGTCCTGCTCCTGCGGACGAGCTGCTCCGGCGCGAGCCCCCAGCGGGCTCGCGGCCGCCGTCTCCGAGCCGTAGCTGGGATCGTCGTCATACGAAACGACGGAGATTTCCTCGACACCGCCGCCCGAGGTTTCGTGCTGGCGAACGGCGTCGAGGGAGATGGTCTGGGTGACTTCGGCCGCCCAACGCAGGTGGGCTTCGCGCTTGCGAATGCGGTCGCCGAAGACCTGGGTCACGTAGGCGGCGACCTCCTCGTGGCCGATGAAGTTGCCGGAATGCATCAGGTACTGCTGCAGAGCACGGGACAGCTCGCGCGCCGTCTGGTAGCGCGTGTCGGTGCGCTTCTGCAGCGCCTTCATCACGATCGACTCGAGCTCCGCCGGGAAGTCAGGGCGGATCGAGGAGGGCGGAGGCACGATGCAGGCCTGCACCTTCTCAAGGGTCTCCAGGTCGCTCTCCATCCGGAACAGTCGCTGACCCACCGTCAGCTCCCAGAGCACCACGCCGAGCGCGAAGATGTCCGTGCGGCGATCGATCTCGTCGCCCCGAACCTGCTCGGGAGACATGTACGCCAGCTTGCCCTTGAGGGTTCCGGCCCGCGTGCTCGACAGACGCCCGGAGACCTTGGCGATGCCGAAGTCCACCACCTTGACCATGCCCTCGTAGGTGAGGAACAGGTTGTGGGGAGTGACGTCGCGATGCACCAGGTTCAGCGACTCGCCGTCCTTGCCGCGCAGCTCGTGCGCCGCGTGCAGCCCCTCTGCAGCATCGGCAATGACGCGCGCAGCGAGCTCGGGCGCCATCGGGGCCCCGACCTCTTCGGCGTACCGCATCATCTCGCGCAGCGGCTCGCCGTGCAGGTACTCCATCGCGATCCAGAAGGTGTTGTCCTGCTTGCCGAGCTCGAACACCTGGGCAACGTTCGGATGGGAGATCCGCGCCGCGATCCTCGCCTCGTCGAGGAACATGTTGATGAACTGCTCGTCTTCGGTCAGGTGCGGGTGGATCTTCTTGATCGCCACCCACTTCTGGAAGCCACCGGCGCCATCCATGCGCGCCAGATGCACGCTCGCCATGCCGCCGACGCCGATCTCATCGACCACGCGGTAGCGACCCAGGAAGTACGTCCCCTGGGCGGAGGAACTCGTCGAGCTCGCTTCACCAGCGGACAGCTCCATCATCTCGTTGGAAGAACCACCTTGAGCCATGCTCGCTCGTTGCCCTACCGCCAGGCCGGGGCCGAAACGGTTACTTCATCGGTGGGACGGAACATGAAGTAGCCAGCCACGCTGCCGACCACCACCGCGCCGCCGATCACCCAGGGCCACGGTGAGGCCCAGAACCCCTTCTTGTCCTTCTTGCCTTTGTCGGCAGCCGCGTCGTCGTCCGGGTCCTTCTCCAGGATCGGCGCAGCCACCGGCCTCTGACCCACCTTCACACGCGATTCGCTCGAAGCCCAGCGATTGCCATGCGCGTCGAGCGCATCCACACGCACGAGCAGGTTCGCCCCCGCGATCACCACCTTGCCCGGCACCTCGAACGCCACCGCCTCGCTCGCAGGCTTCTTGGCAGTGAAGGGCTTCATGCTGGGTACGGAAGGATCCCGCACGGTGATGCCGACGTCCTGGATGAGCGCGACGTAGGCCGTGGCCATGTGGGCTTCGACCGAGAACGCTTGTCCCGGTTGGCTCGACGTAGGCACCTCGGCCGTGATCTCGAGCTTGCCCCCGGACTTCTCCGCCTCGGCGCGCGCTTTCTTGTAGAGCGCCTGCGCCTTCTTGCCGGCCTCCGATGGAAGCTCGAACGAAGGATCGATCGACGCGGCCACGCGGAACGAGCTGAGAGCCAGGTTCTGCTGGTTCGTCGCTGCCTGCACCGTCCCAATCCGCGTGTAGGCCACCAGCACGTCCGAGGGGTACAGCCCCCCCTCGTCGAGCGCCTGCTGGTACAGCTTCGCCGCCTCCGTCAACTCCGCGACCTCCCACTTCTTGGCCGCTTGCATCAGCAACGTCTCGTCAGCGGAAACCGTTAGCGCGACGCACAGCACCACCGCTGCCCAGCTCAACCACCCAAGAAATGCCTTCCTCAACCAAGCATTCACGTGTCGACTCGTCTCGCCAGGGGTCTGGTTCGTGCAGAGCGTATCGGGCCTGTTGCCCTTGAGCAATGTTCTACACCTTTTTCCGCGGCCTTGCCGCCCTTCTTGCTGCGGTCCTCCGCTTCGACCCCCGAACCGCATGCTCGATTTGCCGGTATTCGTTCTCGGCAGCCTCCCCCAGCTCTCGCGCCAACCCTACCTGGGCCAGAACCACCGCGTCCACCAACCCCGACCAACGAGGCGCCCATTGCGCAACCGCACGCAGGTGCCCCGTCGCTCGCTCCACATCCCCCCTCCTCACAGGTCCCGTCAGCGCACCCGGTACCCCCAACCTCTCCACATTCGATGCCGCGCTGCGCAAGAGCCCCGCGAGCATCTTCTCCCCGCGATCCCTTCGCACTCCCGCCCCCTCCAACACATCCAACGCCGCCGCCATCAAGGCCACAGCCCCCCCCGCAACCAGTCCACCCGCCGCATGGTATAGCCCCCGATCCCCCAATCGCCCCGCCCAGCCCACCATGCCGAGCGACCGCGCCAGCTCCCTGCCCGCGCGCACCGCCGCCGGGTCCCCCTCCAAGTGCACCCAGCTCCCACTCCATTCGCCGCCAGCCTCGCCATCCGCTACCGCGACCATCGGGTGCATCCGGCCGACTCCCCTGCAAAGGCCCCGCAACGGCGCGAGCTCCTCCGGTCCCAACGCCCCTGCGAGATGGAGCACCACCGCTCCGGGGGCCAGGCTGCCACGCTCCGCCACGGCCTCCGCCCACGGTCGAATCTGCGGATCGCGCAGCGCCACCAGTACCACGTCGGCCTCGATCCTCCGGGCCATGCCCGCCCTCGCCGCCCGTATCCGGACCTGCCAGCCAACGCGTCGCAACGCCCTCGCGAGACTACGACCCAGGTTGCCCGCACCCTGCACGTACACCATCATCGGGTCTCCGGCGCGAACAACCCGCGCTCCTCGATGTAGCCCGCAACGCCCCGCGGCAGCAGCGCGCGTACCGCATCGAGCTCCCCCCGCCCGATTGCCTCACGTATGCGCGTGCTGCTCACATCGGGCAACACCGACGGCAGCGTTGCCGGATCGTCGAACCCGATCCTCCCGATCACGATCGGCGGAGCGAGCTGACGAATGCGCTCGAAGCCGTACCACCTCGGCACATCCCCCAACACGTCGCTGCCGATGACCAGCCGCAACCGCCACTCCGGATGCTCCCCCGCCAGGTGCTCGAGGGTGCGCAGCGTGCGGCTCTCTCCTCCCAGGCGCCGCTCCACGTCGGAGACCCGCACGCCGGGCAGCGATCCGAACGCGAGACGACACATCTGCAGGCGATCGTCGAAGGACGCGAGCTCCTTGGCGAAGGGATGAATGAAGCACGGGATGACGACGAACGCGTCGATGTCGCACGCGCTCAGGACGTAGGCCGCGGCGAGCACGTGACCGACGTGAGGGGGATTGAAGCTCCCGCCGAACACGGCCACCGCCGGCCCCGTCACGAACCTTTGCCTCCCTGGATCGTCATGCGCGCGGTGCCCATGGGCTGCCCGACGATCTCGCTCATCACCGCCGCGCCGTCAGCGCCGTAGATCGTCGCGCGAACCTTGTCGCCCTCCTCGGTCAACAGCGCGACCCCGCCTCGCGGGTGAGGAGCCGGTCCGGGACTGAGGAAGCAGCGCACCCCGACCCGATGGATGACCGGCTCCGCACTCCTGCCGAAGACCAGCAGCGACGCGGGCAGCATGTCTTCCTCGTCGAGCAAGGCCTTGTCATGGATCAGCACGGCAACGATCGTGTCGAACATCTCGATCGTGCGCGCGGTCGGTCCCGGCAGACACTCGAGGAGCTTGAGCCGCTGACGACGTCGCTCGGTGTCGAGGAACGCATCGATCTGATCATGGGTTCCCCTGGCGCACGCCACCGACGCGCGCCGCCAGACCGCGTCGTCGGACGGATCCCCCTTGACGAGCTCCACCGCCCATCGTCCGACCACGTCGTCGAGCGCCCCATCGACACCGAGGTAGACGACCCGGTCCGGCGCCAGTTGGTCGAGGACGAACTCGGCGCGTTTGCGCAGGGCGGCGAGGTCTCGACGTGCGGGGCCGATCAGGCACAGGCGCATGGGAGGGCCAGCGTACCACAGCCCGATGCCGGGCAACCATTGTCCCGGCACTCCGCATCACACGCTCCCTTCCCCCGCCGTCCCGTCACCCCTCCATCAACGGGCCGAACATCGTCAGCCCGCCGATCGCGAAGACCGCGTCGAACACCGTCATGAGCAGCAGGTAGTCGAGCAGCTCCGCCAAGGGCGCGCCGCCGAACAGATCGCGCGTCGCCGCCACCGCCGCCAGCAGCGTGGGAAGCAGCAACGGGAACATCACGCTGGCCAGGACCAGATCGCGCGCGCGGGTTCGGACCGTCATCGCGCCGAACAGCGATCCGGTCAACGCGATCCCCGGAGTCGCAGCCAGCGCGATGAGCAGCAGCGCCGGGGCGGTGGCAGTGAGGTCGACGGAGAAGAGGATGGCGACCACGGGGACGACGATCGCCTCGACGACGCAGAGGAAGGCGAGGGTGCTGAGGGCCTTGCCGGTGAAGATAGCGCTGCGGGCCACCGGAGCGACGAGCAGCCCGCGCAGCGCACCGTCTTCGCGCTCGCGGTGCCAGCTCTTGCCGACGGCGAGCACGGCGGCGAAGGCGACAGCGAGCCAGATGACGGCCGGTGCGACACGCGTGGCGGAGTCGGGGCCGGAGTGCAGGGAGACCGACGCGGTGACGGCCACGAGGGCTGCGAAGAATCCGCTGGTGGTCGTGATCTCGCCCGTGCGCA
>CAYMUE010000057.1:1481-2779 GCA_964393505.1 uncultured Polyangiaceae bacterium | reverse complement strand
AGCAGGTCCTTGCGCAGGACGATCGCGGTCTGTCGGAACCAGGTGGGGAAGACCTGCAGAACAGGAGCAAGCAGGGGCGGGCGCTCGTGAACGCTTCCGCCCGCGCCGGCGCTGCGAAGACGACTCACGGGTGGAACCGCTGGCTCACTCGCACTTCCCGGCGTTGCACGTGGGCTTGTTGGAAGGACAGGCGTCACACCCGCCGCAGTGCTGCGCGTCATTCAGCAGATCGGCTTCGCAGCCATCGGTGCCGATCGAATTGCAGTTGCCCCAGTTCTCCTCGCACCCGGTCGGAGCGCATGACCCCACGAGGCAGCTCCAGCCCGAGGCGTGCATGCCGGTGCAGGGCTTGTCGCACCCGCCGCAGTGCAAGGTGCTCGAGTTGATGTCGGTCTCGCAGCCGGTCGCGGCACTGTTGTCGCAGTTGCCGTAGCCGGTGATGCACGCCAGGGCGCAGACCCCGGTGTTGCAGACCGCGTTGGCGTTGGCGCCGCCGGAGCAGGGCTTGTTGCATCCGCCGCAGTGGCTCGTGCTGACCTTGGTGTCGGTCTCGCAGCCGGTCGATACCAGCCCGTCGCAGTTGCCGAAGCCCGACGCGCACGAGGCGATACCGCAGGTGCCACCGACGCAGTTGGGCACACCGTGGACCACCGAGCAGGTGATGCCGCAGCCGCCGCAGTTGGTGGTGCTCGTTGCGGTGTTCGTCTCGCAGCCAGCCGCCACCGTGCAGTCGGCGAAGCCGGTCTTGCAGTCGTACCCGCAGAGGCCGGCGACGCACTTGCGCGTGCTGTTCGCGGGCTCGTCGCACTTCGTGCAGGTGACTCCGCAGTGCAGCGGATCGGTGTTCACCGAGGACTCGCAGCCGTTCGCGAAGTCGCCGTCGCAGTTGCCCCACGAGGCGAAGCAGTTGATGGCGCAGGTGGTGCCGTTGCACGACGCCGTGCCGTTCTGGGAGCCGCACACCTTGTTGCATCCCCCGCAGTTCGACAGGGAGGTGAGCGGAGCCTCGCAGCCGTTGGGATCCAACAGGTCACAGTCGCCGAACCCGCCGGAGCACCCGGTCACGTTGCAGGCTCCCGCCACGCACGACCAGGTGGCGTTGCTGCCCTGGCACTTGACGCCGCACGCGCCGCAGTTACCGACGCTGTTGGTGATGTCGACCTCGCAGCCGTTGAGCATGCTGCCATCGCAGTTGCGGTGGTTGGCGTCGCACACGGTGCTGCACACGCCGTTGGTGCAGAGGCCCGTGCCGCCGGCCGAGGAGCAGACGTTGCCGCAGGTGCCGCAGTTGAGCGGGT
>CAYMUE010000057.1:0-1381 GCA_964393505.1 uncultured Polyangiaceae bacterium | reverse complement strand
GGACACGCGGCGTTGCACGCGCCGCAGTGCAGCGCCGTCGTGCGCAAATCCGTCTCGCACCCGTCGCCGTCCTGCATGTTGCAGTTGCCGAACTTGGGCACGCACGACGCCAGTTTGCACACGCCCGCAGCACACTCGGCGATCCCGTTGACGTAGTCGTCGGAGCAGTTGTTGCCGCAGCCGCCGCAGTTCACCACCGTAGTGATGTCCGTCTCGCAACCGTTCGACGCGTCGCCGTCGCAGTCCTTCTTCCCCGTCTCGCACATGTCCGGCGCGCACTGGCCGTTGAGGCAGGTCATCTTCGTGGCCCCGGGCTGCAGCGGACACACGTAGCCGCAGCTCCCGCAGTTGTTCACGTCGTTGTTCGTGTCCACCTCGCACCCGGTCTCGGGCTTGGTGTCGCAGTCGGCGTACGGCGAGTTGCACGACCCGATCCGGCAGGTGCCGTCCAGACAGTCACCCAGCGCGTTGATCGGGTTGCACGTCGTCCCGCATGTCCCGCAGTTCTGCGGCGTGTTCAACGCCGTCTCGCATCCGTCGTCCCACTTCGGCGCGTTGCAGTCTCCCCACTTCGGCGCGTCGGGCGTGGCATCCGCGTTCGAGTTGGGGTTGATGAACTCGCACTCCTTCACCGCGCAGTGGTCACTGCTGCACTTCTCCGCCGCGTGCGGCAGGTCGCACGGCGAGCACACGCTCGGATCGCATCCCCACTCGGGCAGCGCGTTCGACACGCACTTGCCTTCGCACAGCTTCGTCCCAGGGAAACACTCCTGCTGCTCGGTCTGGACATCCCCAGCTTCCTTCACGTCCGGGGTCACGTCGGGCTTGACCCCATCGGTCGACGTGTCCGCTTCGGCCGACTGATCCTTCGGCTGGATCACATCGGGTGCCGAGCCGCCGGTTCCTCCGAGGCCGCCGTCCTGCGCCGGCGGAGCAAAGGCTCCCTCTCCCTCAGTGTTCAGCATGCAGCTGACCGTAGCGAGGATGGAAACCATCCCCCAGGCCGCAGCCGTGACGTAAGAACGTGCGAGTGCCATGCGTGTTGTCCCGTCGGGTAAGTGTGCTCCAGCCAGCATACACCGGCTGCGGCACCCTTGGCGACCGCGCTCGGAGCCAACCCCGGCGCAATGGCATCCGAGATTGACGAAGCCCGGTTGCGAGGGGAACCTACGGGCATGAAGCTCTCCGGTTCGGGCCTTGCCCTGTGCGCGCTGCCGCTGCTGTCCCTGTCCTTGGCCCACTGCGGCGGCGGCGAGGCCACCACTCAGGTCCCGATGGCTTCCGGCGGACAGGGCACGGACGCCTCCGCGGGCGCGGCGGGCGAGCTGTCCGACAGCGGCGCAGCGGGCGCGTCCGGACAATCCGGCGACGCCGGCCAGGC
>CAYMUE010000056.1:31125-35528 GCA_964393505.1 uncultured Polyangiaceae bacterium | reverse complement strand
AGGACGAGGGGGACCGCGCACGCGCACGCGCACGCCGAACGAGGACGAGGACGAGGGGGAGGAGGAGGGGGAGGGGGCGACCCCGCATCGACCTTGACGACTCCTGCTCTCCAAGACGACGATGCCCACCATGGGGACCCCTTCCGCTTTCCTGCGCTGCGCTGCCGGTGCGGCCCTCGGGCTCGTCATCTCCTGCGCGCCCGACATTGCGACCGATGACGACCTGCCCGAGATCCTGCCCTTCGATCCCGCCGCCGTCCCGGCGCAGATCCCGCAGCCGACCCACCTCGTGATCGATCCCGCCACCGGGCTCATCTCCTTCGCCGCGGTCGGTGTGCAGGTCCCCGCAGACTGCGCCACCGCTTCCACGATGAGCCAGGCGCAGTGCGAGTTCTACCAGTACCTCGAGCAGCTCGACGGCTTCCCCACCGACCTCGAAGCCACCGTGCCCGCCTCCGCCGCGCCGACCCTCGCGTCGCTCACCGCGACGCATAACCTCGTCGCCGTTGACACGTCGAGCGGACAGCTCGCAACCGACCTGCTGGTGCGCTGGGATGCCGCGACGAAGCAGATCGCGTTCGTGCCCAAGAGCGGCTGGGAGATCGGTCGCAGCTATCACCTCGGCGTGCGCGGCTACGACGACGGCATCCGCTCCGAGCAGGGCAAGCGTTTCGTGTCCTCCGTGCCGTACCTGCTCTTCAAGCAGACCGAGTCCCTGACCTGCGGAGCGACGACTGCGGCCGATCTGCGGAGCGACTGCCCCTTCGCCGCCCTGCTCGCGGGACCGGGCATTTCGCAGGAGCAGCTCTTCCGCGACCTGTCGGATCTCGAAGCGATCCGCGTCTCGTACGACAAGGACCTGGGTCTCTGGGACGTGCTCGACTCCAAGGGCCACCTGCCCAAGGAGCAGGTCGCCGCCGCCTGGTCCTTCCCCACGCACTCGTCGTCGGTCATCGAGCTCAACCCGACGCTGGGCAAGCTCCCCAAGGTGACCTCGCCGCAGACGATCGAGCTGCAGGTCAAGGGGCCGATCGACGAGGACTCGCTGTCGGTGTGGGCGCTCGGAGGAGCGGGCTCGGTGTTCCTGCTCGACCTGACGGAGCTCGAGAAGATGGATCTTGCGAAGGGGATTCCGGCCTTCGCGATCGAGGTCGAGGGGAGCAAGCTCACGCTGCGCACGACCGCGGCGATGACCGACGGTCACCTGATGGCGCTCCTCGTGACGAAGGAGGCGAAGGGAGGAGGGCGTTCGCTGGTGGCGGCGCCGATGACGGTGCTGCTGCGTGGCCGCGGGAAGCTGCTCGACGAGGCAGGGCACAGCACTGTGGAAGGTGTGTCGGATGCCGACGCATCGCAGCTCGAGCCGGGGCGCGTGGATCTCGGCCTGCTGCTCGACGACCCGTTGTTCTCGCAGCTCACGAAGCTCGCGCGCGAGGACATCGTCTACGTGTACGCGTTCACGTTCCCCACCCCGTGAGGCCCCGATGCTGAACCGATCGACGATGCGCAAGGTGTGGGCGGTGACGGCGTGGGCGGCGGCGTGCTGCGCGACGGATCGTGCGGAGGCGAGCGGCTACCTGCTCTACGATCAATCGGCGGAGGCGATGGGGCGGGCGTCGGCCGTTTCGGCAGGCACCCGCGAGCCCGCAGCCATCTGGTACAACCCCGCGAACCTGTCGTACGTGCCCGAATGGCGCGTGTCCGCCACGGGGATGGTGTACGTCGTGAACCTGCGGTTCGCGGCCGCAGGCTCGGGCGAAGAGACCCGGGCCGACACGACCGTGAGCCCGGCCGGTGCCGTGTTCGCCGCGGGCCCGATCACCGATCGCCTTCACGCGGGGCTCGGCGTGTACTCGGGCTACGGTCTGGGCTCCACGTGGCCGAGCGGGTGGGTCGGCAGGACCTCGACCATCTCCTCGGAGCTGACCACCTACTCGATCAACCCGACCCTCGCGTACCGTCTCAGCGACACGTTCAGCGTGGGCGCGGGCTACGATCTGGTGCGCGCTGCGGCGGACAACCTCACCGGACTTCCGGTGCCCATCGGCGGAACCGTGCGCGTCGGCGGCGCGACCTGGGGGCACGGAGCCAACGTGGGAATGCTCGCTCGCATCGTGCCCGACCGCGTCCACGTGGCGCTGTCATGGCGCAGCAGCGTCGCGCTCACCATCGACGGCCGCGCGGACTTCGATCCGGCGAGCCCCGAGTTCCTGCGGGAGCTTCCCGATCAGGGAGGCAGCGCCAAGGTGAAGTTCCCCGACATCGTGACCGCGGGGTTCATGGCGCGCACGGCAAGCGACGTCCGCTTCGGCTTCGACGCGTCGTACGTGCGGTGGAGCGTGTACGACAAGCAGGTGCTCGAGTTCGAGCGCACGGCGCCGGCGACCTCGACGTTCAACTTCCACGACGTGGTGATTCTGCGTGCTGGGGTGGACGGGCCGACGGGGGTACCGGGGCTGCGGCTGCGCACGGGGATGATGTACGAGCAGAAGCCGAGTCGTCCGGAATACCTGAACCCCTCGCTTCCCGATGCACACATCCTGGACTTCGCGGCGGGGGCCGGGTGGATCGGGCCGTGGTGGAAGGCCGACGTGGGCTACGTGCTCGGGCTCAACTGGCCGACGACGGCGACCGGGGGCAAGGAAGGGCCCGAAGGGACGTACCGGACCGTGAGCCACGTGATGACGGTGACGTTCACCGCGAGGCTGGGTGCGTCGAAGTCGTCGGGCTGGTAGCCGGGGGCCTGCAGCGGGGTCGCAGCTTTGTACTTCTCGAGGGAATCGATTTCGGCCTTGCAGTTGGCCGAGGTGATCTGCGTCGTGGCTTCGTCGAGGAAGTCCTCTGGGACGGCGATGTCCTTGTCGGTGAGCTCGACCTTGGGCGCATCGCATTGCGTGGAGCATCCGATGGTGTGCGTTCACCCGGTGACACGACACGGGCATCGACGTGAAGGGCTTCAGGTTTCGTGCACTGCATCGTGGGCTTCCATTCGGACGGAAGACGCAGGTTTGTGGGCCATCCTGTGCATGATCTCCTAGGGTCCACGGCCATGCACCCGCGCACTGCACGATGGCTATCGGCCGCTCGCACTCTGCACCACATCAAGGTCACCTCCAGCGAAGGGTGCGCATGCCGCACGACGGTCGACACGGTTGCCGTGGCGAAGCGGGTGGCTGCGATCGAGAAGTGCTGCGGCATCGCGCTCCCTCCGAGCTATCGGGAGTTCATGCTGCGCTATGACGGCTGGTCGCGGGTGTTCGGACGTGCGTCTCTGTTGAGCACCGAGCAACTGCTCAGCCCCTCCTGGCATCATCGCGCCGAGATCGTCATGGACCGCGTCGCCGGCGGACACATGCCCCCGGCCGGAAAGCACCACCCGAACAGCGCGTCGAGCTGGCGCAACGACAACCTCATCCCCTTCGGGCTCGACGACACCGGGAGCGTTTTGTTCGTGTTCGACGCGGACAAGGTCGACGAGAGCGGCGAGTTCGAGGTGCTGGCCTGGTTCTCCGGACTGGGCGTTCGGGTTCCGTCGTTCCCCTGGCTGCTCGACATGCTCTGCGACTTGTCGTCGTCGCGATCGTCGGTGGTTCCCGAGGCCGCGATCCGGGCTGCCTGACATCGGAGCGCGGCTCAGCGGCTGCTGTCGCTGTCGCGGGAAGAGGGGCGCGGGCGGAGCCCCTTGCGAGAGCGGTCCCGCCAGCCCTCGACGAGGTGAAGGATCGTCAGGATCGGGTGGCGCCACATCATGCGCGGCCCTGCGTATCTCATGACGGTCCTGATCCGCTCCCGCATGGCGGGCTTGTAGCAGTGCACCGGGCAGTGGGCGCACGTGGGCTTGTCGGCGATCAGCGGACAGTGCTCGGTGCGTTGACCGGCGTACCGCAGGAGCTCGTCGCAGTCGGCGCACAGCTCGCGCTGCGTGCCGTGGTGATCCCGGCAGTACAGCGCGATCATTGCCCCGACAGTCTTCAGCTCGCGTCGGGCCCGCCGCGCGCTGGCCGCAGTCCTCTGCGGACCCAACGGATTCGCGCGATCCGGGCGCCCCTCGATTCCCATCACAGGACCTTGGTGGACTCTACCGGCTTCGGCACCTTGACCACCAGCACCCGGAACACCTGATCGCCCTCGTTGAGCAGGCGATGGGGGATCCTCGCCGGGCTCTCGATGATCATGTCTCTCGACACCTGCTCTCGCTCGTCGCCGATCTCCACCACGCCCGTGCCTTCGAGCACGTAGAAGAAGACATCGACGGGCGTGGCGTGCCTCTTGAGCGACTGTCCGGGCTGCAGCGTGATGTGGACCGCCATCGCGTGCTCCGAGTCGTAGATCGGCCTGGCGCTCACGTTGTGGGGGTTCGGCTTGTCGGGTGCGTTCGGTGCGTAGGTGATCTTCATGGTCTT
>CAYMUE010000056.1:0-31025 GCA_964393505.1 uncultured Polyangiaceae bacterium | reverse complement strand
TGTGGGGGTTCGGCTTGTCGGGTGCGTTCGGTGCGTAGGTGATCTTCATGGTCTTGCTTCGTTCTCGGGTCATTCGACGCCGTAGCGGTTCTTCGTCTCCCGCAGCATCGCGTGATAGGCGTCGTGCCTCCCCTCGCCGACGCGCTCCCGCTCGATCGCGTCGAACTGCTCTGCGATCCGCTCCGCCACGTCCGCAGGCACGACGCGCTCGGCCATGGGGAACAGGACGTTGTTCTCCTTCTGGATGTGCATCTGGAGCATGGCGCGGTAGGCGCTGGCGTGCTCGGTGATGGCGGCCGCGGCAGAGGAGTCGCCGCCGCGCACCTTCTGGAGGTTCTCGGTGATCGCGCGGACGTGTCCTCGACCGATCTCGTGTTCCCCGAGCATGACGCCGACCGGACCGCCTTGGCGCCGGACGCCTCTCCGCTCGAGCTCGGGGAACAGGACGTCCTCCTCCTTGCCGTGGTGGCACTTGTCGACGAACACCCTGAAGAAGTCGAGCAGCCGTTCGAGGTCGCCCTGCGCGCGCTCGTCGTTCCGCGCGACGGCCGCAGCCACCTTGTCGAGGATGCGCAGCGCAACGAGCACCGCATCGTGTTCGTGTCGGAGTTCCATCGTGGCCTTCATGTCCTGCTCCTTGGCGGTCTTGCGGTTGGCTGGCTGAGGCGTTGGGGTGAGCGCGTGACGATCGTTTCGCAGGCTCTGCGGCGCCTGCGGAGCGACTCGCCATCGGTGCGACAAGGTGGCCTCGCCCCGGCTGGAGTCGCGAAGCCTCCATGGGTGAATGAATCCTTGCTTGCAAGCCCCCGGTCGTACTTCTGCCGTGCCCCCCGACCGTTGCGGGCGGGGGAGCCGTGCGACGCCTAGCGTCGCGTGTGGTTCACCTTGTTGGTGGAGGCGATGGCACCCTGGCCCGTGTCCATCTTGTAGTCCTGCTTCATCGTCAGCGTCTTGGGGATGACCGCGGTCATCTCCCCCTCGAGCCGCTGGTTGGCCGACGACGCGAACGACTTGATGACCGAGGGCTTGCCGGCGGAGCTCATCTGATCGCTGCCGGCGAACTGACGGATGGCCATGTCGATGACGACGTTGCTTCCTTTGCGATCGGTCAACGTGCAGATGACCTCCTGCACGAGATCCATTCCCGAGTCTGGAGAGCGAGTGATGATCTGCCACTTGCCGCCCTTACCGATGGGCTCGTCGGGGAGCGCGAGGGACATGGCCTGCTGCGAGGCGGTGATGCTCCGGATGATCTCGGCCATCTCAGGGGAGCCCTTGCCCGCGAGCGAGGACTTCATGCCCGTGATGCGCCCGCGGTCATCCTGCTGGTAGGCGAACGTCAGGCCCTCGAGCTGTTTGAGCTGCTTGCGGAACACCCCAGCGAGGGCGGCGGCCGGGCCGGATCCCCCCTCGACCTTGGTGGACTTGAGCGTTGCGGTGACGGGCCAGGTCGTGCTCTGGCGAGCGGCGACCGCGTAGTCGTAGCCGACGGTGATGCGCGGCATCACGATGGAGATGCCGGCCGCCTTGGAGCTGATGTCCACGGCGGTGTCGGAGGAGGCGACGCCGGGTGACAGGTTGTAGCGCAGGAGCGATCGGGGCTCGGCGCCGGGCTCGACGAGGCGGACGATAGCGGGGGCGCCCTTGGCGATGAGCTTGTCCGCGGCACCCGGAGGGAAGACCCCGTTGGGGGGCTCGGTGAACTTCGCAGGCGCCGCCGACTCGGGAGAGGCGGCCGCAGGCGATTCGGAGCTCGGGGCGCCACCGTCGGAGGCGCCGAGCCCCGGGATGCCCTTGCAGCAGCCGGTGGCGAGGAGAAGCGCGAGCAGACAAGACGAGCAGGGACGAATCATGCGGAGGAATGAATCACAGCTCGGTGCAACCAGGAACCAGGAACTTCAGGGCGTGCTCTGCCCGGTGCACCGGTGTCCTGCACGAACCGTCGAGCGCCGCCGCGGCGATGTCGGCCTCGCTACAGCGGAGCGAACGGCAGGATCGACTTGAGGTCGTAGTCGATGAAGCGCAGTTGCAGGCCGACGAAGTAGTCGCGTCGCTCGCGGCTCATGATGTCGTCGACGCCGGCGACGAGCCACAGGCGGCGGATGAACTCGTAGTTGAGGGCGACGCGCCAGCGTGGGGTGATCTGCTCGGCGAAGCCGAACAGGTCCTGTCGAAGCTCGAAGCGGTCGTTGAGCCCGTGCAGGTCCACGCCCACGCCGCCGGTGGATTCCTTGATGCCGAAGCGGCCCGTGAGCATGCCGAGCCTGCGGGCGAACTGCGCCGAGAAGCGCAGCGAGTCGCTCGTCGTGGTCCGGATCTCGCGGTAATGCGGCGGTTGGTTCGGGTTCGTCGTGTCGACGTCGATCTGCTCGAAGGTTGTGAGGCCGCGGGGGTCGTTGATCAGCTCGATGGAGTAGTACTTGTCCTCGCGCGGCTGCAGGCGCAGCTCGACGTAGCTTTTGATGCCGCCGGACTGGAAGTAGTACTCGTTCTTGAGGCCGATGACGGCCTGGGTGCGGGCGATGCCGCCGACCAGGTCGCCGACTCCCTCGACGACGTTGTTGACCTCGTTGATGAGGGTTTCGTCCTTGGTGAGCTTGCCGACGGTTCCCTCGCCGCGGTCGATGCGTGCGCTGATGGAGTTGATGTGTTGCAGGGCGCCCTGCAGGTCTGCGGAGGCCTTGTTGACGCGATCGACGGTGTCGCGGACCGAGCCCATGGAGCCTTTGACGCCGGTGTCTTCGTCGGCGACGAGGGTACGGACCTCGGAGGTGATGACGCGCACGTTCTCGAGGATCTGGTTGACCTCGGGGCCGGAGCGCGAGGTGATGCCTTCGACGTTGACGACGATCTTGCGGATGGACTCGCGGTTTTCTGTGACGGCTTTGTTGAGCTGGTCGGTGACCTCGGCGAGGTTGGACAGGGTGGCCTGGATGTCCTTCTCGCCCTTGTCGGTGCCGACGCTGCCGGCGAGGCTCTTGGAGACCTGCTTGACCTGCTCGGCGATCTCCGACAGGTCCTTGAGGATCTGATCGGTCGAGGTCGGCTCGATCACGTTGACGATCTGATCGCCGTCGCGCAGCCTCTCGAGGTTCTCGGAGCCTGGACCGAGGACGATGATGAACTCCCCGAGCAGGCTGGAGGATCGCTTCGCGATGCTCGCGTCCTTGTAGAGGGCGACTTCGGGGCGGACCTTGATGTCGATCCTGGCCTTGCCCTGCTCGAGGCGGATCGAGTCGATGGTTCCGACCGGGATGCCGGCGACCATGACCCGCGAGAAGGTGGCGAGGCCGGAGGCGTCAGTGAGGCGGGCGTACACAGTATAGCCGCCGCCGGTGCCGGTCTTGGGGTTGACGAACGCCCAGATACCGTAGCCGGCGCCGACGCACGCCAGGGCGAACATCCCTACCTTTGCCCCTCGTGTCCATTCAGCCATGCCGGCGACCTTGGCTGAAACGTAACAAAGACCGGCGGCGTAGGCTACGATTCCGGCCATGACGACCCGGCGCGCTGCCCGTCACGTCGCGATTCTCCTCGCCGCCTTCCTGCTTCCGGCTTGCGCCGCCCCGAAGGCCCAGTCCCCCGCTGCCAAGGCGAAGACCCCGTCTCCCGCCGCCCAGCAGCAGGCCCCCATCCCCTCGTGGATTCAGTCGAGCCCCTACGATTCGGCCCAACTCGCACTGCTCAAAGCCCCCGTCGATGCCCCGATCCACGAGCGCGCCCCCAGAACCTACCCCGATCTGTCCCGCTTCACCTTCACGGGAGAGACGCCGATCCGCACCGCCGACCCCGGCACGTGGGCCGATCTCGTGGCGGAGGTCGTCGAGGAGTCGCCCTACCTGTACGTGTTCCGTGACGGCCCCGAGTCCCTCGCGAACGTGACGGCGTTGTTCGGACCGGGCGCGGAGCCGGAGCCCGATCCGTGGACGCGAGCCGCGACGGGGGCCGACGGTTCGTTGGAGCAGGTGCCTGCGTTGCCCGAAGAGGCATCGCGCGAGCACCTGGACAAGGCCGCAGGGCTCGGCCCCCGGGAAGCTCTCGAGCCCCTGAAGAAGGCCGCGGAGCTGTCCCCCCAGTGCCCGGGCGTGCTCGCCATGATCGGCGATGCCGCCCTCGGGTGCGGAGATCTCGTCGCCGCCGAAGACGCCGCCAACAAGGCCCTCGCCCTCGATCCCCTGTACCCCCAAGGGCACAGGATCCTCGCGGAGGTGCTGCTGCGACGCTCCGATCGCGCGCGCGCGCGCGTCTCCATCGCCCGCGCCCTCGCCCTCTACCCGGCGTCGAAACGCGGCTGGCAGGTTGCCGAAGCGATCGCGGGCCGCGAAATCTCGCGTGCCGTCACTGTGCCCCAGCCGTTCATCGAGGTCAGTCCCGCCGGGGCCGTCGTCGTAGTGAGCTGCAACCGGCCCATGTGCGAACGCTACGCGGCGTGCAAGGCCGCGATGCGCTACGAACCGCAGTTCCGCAAGGCCGTGCTCGCGCAGAAGACCGATGCCCCCTATCACCTCTCCGCCACCGAGGAGGTCGTCTGCCTGCAGGCCGGGATCGGCGCTCACCTGCGCGCGCGCAGCCAGCCCGGTCCCCCGGAGCCGGATCCGACCGCGGAGCTGCTCTGGCGCCTCGCGAAGGAGAAGGGGCTCACCGCCTACGCCATGTTCGAGATTCTCGGACGCCATCGTCCCGAGTGGCTGCGCCTCGCGCCCAAGCCCCTGCACGATGCCATCGCCGACTACGTGCTCGACAAGGTTCTCGCAAGTCCCTCGCCCGCTTCCCCTGCGATCCCCGGCACCGCCGTGATCACGGCCAGCCTCGGTCGCGCAGCCGCTCCGCGCGCAGCGCCATGAGCCTGCCCGCGAGAGCCGTTGCTCCGCTCGGCGCCCTCGTCGCCTGCGTTTGGACGACGTCGATGGCCGTGGCCGGCTCCGGCCCCCCGTCTCCCGCCGGCCCCCCCGATCCGCGCAATGCCGCGCTCCTGCAGACGTGTGGCGCCGGCGACGAGCGTTTGCACGAGGCCGCTGTCGCGGTCGCGGAGCGCGTGGCCAGGGGGCGCGCCGTCCCCGACATGCACGAGCTCACCGGCCTCCTTCGCGCACAGGGAGACCCGCACACGCGTCCCCGCGCGTGGACGCTGCGCGCAGTCGATCTCGATCGCGACACGGCCCGCACCCGCTTGAGCACCTGGCTGCGGACCGTCGGGAGCGCCGGCGTGCGCCGCTGCGGCGTGGCCAGCATCGTCGACTCGCAGCGCGGCGAGACGGTGGCCGTGGTAGTGGCCGATGCGATCGCCGACACCGTGACGGAGCTGCCGGACTCGGTGCGCACGAGCTCGTGGCTCACGATCGAAGCGCGGTCGCTGGTGCCGTCATCGGAAGCGAGGCTCGTGGTGCTCGGACCTCGCGGCGCGCCTCGCACGATCCCCACGAGCTACGATCGCGGCAGCGGGCGTGTGCTCGGCAGGTTCATGGCGGATCGGCCCGGGCGCTGGGTGGCGCAGTTGCTGCTCACGATCGACTCGGGGCCGCAGCCTGCCCTCGAGCTCGAGGTCGAGGCCGGAGACGGAGCGACGGACCCTGGGCGATCGGCGGAGGCACCGGGCGAGTCGGCGGCATTGGCGGAGCGCGACGACGGGGTGGCGATGACGGTGATGCTCAACGTCGCGCGCAAGACGGAGGGGATGGGCTCGCTGATCCGGGATGTGCGTCTCGACGCGGTGGCGGAGCGTCATGTGAAGGCGATGATGAAGGCTGGGGTGATGGCGCACGAGGCGGGCGACGGGAACCCCGCGAGCCGGATGGATGCAGCCGGGTTGTCGCCGCGCGAGCTGGGGGAGAACGTGGCCCGCGCGCCATCGCCGGCGCTCGCACACCGCGTGTTGTGGGACAGCCCGTCGCACCGCGGCAACATGCTGCATGGCAGGTTCAAGCGCGTAGGGTTGGCCGCCGCGCGCGATGCATCGGGTGCCGTATGGGTTACGCAGGTGTTCGCTTCCGGTGAGCCGGGGTGGGACGAGGAGAGGGGAGACGGGGACTGACGGCGCGTGCGCCGCGCGCGGTCAGGGGGCAGATGCAGGGGGTCAGGCGATCGCGGCGAAGATCTCGTCGGCCGACTTGCCTGCTTCGATCATCGCGCCGACCGATCGCCGGGTCAGGACGGCCTCCCGGATGCGCCCGGACATCGACGTGTCGCCCAGCAGGATCGCGCCCGCGATCACGCCGTCGCGGAGCACGAGCTTCGCGTAGGCGGGGGGCGAAACGCTGCGCACGATCTCGCTGGTTCCGGGCTCGCTCGCCCGGGTCAAACCGATGGAGAACAAGTCGAGGTCCACCACCTTGAGGCCGTAGCTCATGGGGAACCCGGAGAAGACCGAGGCGCCGCCGGCGGCGTTGTCTCCCGCGATCTTCCCCATCTCGAGGGACGCGGGCCAGATGCCGTACAGAACGCCCTTGTGCTCCGCCCCGTCGCCCGCGGCGAAGATGTCGGGGTCCGACGTGCGCATCGCGTCGTCCACCACGAGGCCCTTGTTCACCGTGAGCCCCGCGCGCTGCCAGACTAGGTTGTTGGGACGCACGCCAGCCGAAAGAACCACCAGCTCCGCTTCGATCACCGACTCGTCGGCCAGCTTGACCCCGCGTACTGCCTCGTCGCCCACCAGCGAGGCGGGCAGCGTGCCCAGCGCGAAGCGGATCCCCTTCTGCTCCAGGTGGCGCTGGAAGATCACCGCGGATGCGGGATCCAGCTGGCGCGAGAGCAGGTGCGTCGACCCCTCGCACACCGTGATCCCGCAGCCCCGGTGCGCGAGGCCGAAGGCGGTCTCGAGCCCGAGCACGCCACCGCCGACGACGACGGCGCGAGTGCCGGGCTTCGCCAGCGACAGGATCTCGCGGGCGTCGTGGATGGTGCGCAGCGGCAGCGCGTTGCGCACGGCGAGGTTGCCCAGCGGCGGCACGAACGAGCGCGCGCCCGTGGCCGCCACGAGCCGATCGTACGGAAGCTTGCCGGCCGACGTAATCAGTTCGTGATCCGAACGACGTACGTCCAGCACCTCGGTGCCGACGGCGAGCTCGATGCGTCGATCGTTCCACCAGCCCTGGGGATGGACGAAGAGTTCCGAGGCGGCGATCTCACCTCCGATGTACCGCGTGAGGCTCAGACGGTAGTAGGGCGCGCAGCGCTCGCTGGTGACGAGCACGATGGATCCGTCGGGATCGGCGGCGCGGATGCGCTCGGCCGCGGTGAACCCCGCCACGCCTCCGCCGACCACCACGTACCTGCGTCCTTTGCCGGTGGTGTGAGGCGTGAACGACGGGGTCACGGACAGCGAGGCGGAACGCGAGGCGCAGTTCGGGCAGACGCTGGCGGCGTCGCCCAGCTCGCGTTCGCACAGCGCGCAACGGAGCACCGTGCGCACGGCTTCCGCGGGCTCCGCGGTTCGAGGCGCCGGGGTCGCAGCGGCGAGCACAGCGTCGACTGGCTCGAACTCCTCGGGGCCTGCGGCGCAGAGCGGACACTCGTCAGGAGGGGCGTCGCCTTCGTGCTCGTAGCCGCAGATCTTGCATACCCACTTCATCCTGGCCTCCGATTGCGTGCGCGTTGGCCCGCGGATCTCACCCTGATCGCGAGCATGCGCAAGCGAAAAGGTGGAGCACGCGGCCCGCGCGTCAGGGGATGCGGATCGAGCTGCGACGCCCCGTCGGGTTGCGTACCGGCTTGGGTTCTCGCGGAGGCTTGGGCGGAACCACCTTCCGCAGGCGGGTCCACATCCGCTGCGCCAGCACAGCATCGTCGCCCTGCAACGGCTCGCGCTTCCGCAGGTTCGACGGCGGCGTGCTCGTGCCGCGCAGGGTCGCCTGGTCGAACACGACGTCGCCCGCTGCCTTCGAGCGTGTCGCGATCCCGATCCCGTAGAAGTGCAGCGAGGTGTCGACCTCCACCGTGCCACCGTAGTTGCACCAGCCGTCTTGCGGCGTCTTCGTGAGGGCGCCGACGCGAATCGGCTCCGCCTCGGAATCGAGCTGCCAGACCAGCCCGATCGCCTCCTGCTCGCAGTCGCTGACGGTGGGTTTGCCCCAGAACGAGACCTCCGCGTACAGGGCGTCGGGCCACACGAACACGCCGGCGATGAATGAACCCGGCTCCAGCTCCACGCACCGCAGACCGGAGCGGCACTGCGCGCCGGTGCGCACGAACGACTGCTCGATCATGAGCCACGGGTATTGCATTCCGTCGAGTCCCGACAGCTCGAAGTCGCCGTCGTGCAGCATGTTCGCCGGATCCAGCGCACCCCATGGATCCCGGTTCACCACGGTGCGCACCGGCGGACCGGCCTCGGCCTGCACATCGGGCGCAGCCTCGACCGAAGCGTCCACGGCCGCGTCTTCCTCGACGGGCGGGGAGGCGGCCGGCGGAGCGCTGTCCGAAGAGCCGCAGGACGAACCGATCGCGGCGGCGCCGAACAACCCGAGCAGCAGCAGGAGTCGCGTCTTCATTGCGCCATCTCCTTGCGGATCCATGCGACCGCAGCGTCGTGCAGCGTGTCCCGACCCTTCAGCAGATCCGACTGCGTCGGCAACACGAGCTCGTCGGGGACCACCCCGTGCCCCGTCATCGTGACGCCCTCCGGTGAGATCGAGTCCTGCGCTGCGAGGGACCACAGCAGGCCGCCCCAGTACGAGTACTGGTAGAAGGTCCCGAACGCCCCCATGGTCGGACCGGGACCGAAGAGCCTGACGCGCTTGCCCCCTTTCAGCTCGTAGGGCAGGAAGTCGCTCGCCGACACGTCCCACGTCAGCAGCAGCGCCACCGGAATGTCGCTGTGCGGCTTGCTCGAGCCCGCCTTCTCCCCGAGCAACGACTTGTAGCTCGAGAACCACTGCTGGCCCTCTTCCACCGTCGACGGCCCCTCGTCGTTGGCGTGCACCCGCATCACGCCGATCATCGACACGAAGGTCTCTCGCGAGAACCCCACCAGGATGTTCGCCGTCGCCGCGGTCCCACCGTGTCCCTCCCGGTGATCCTGGACTACACCCCCGGCCGTGCTCCAGTTCGCCACGGCCTTGTTCAACAGGTCGTCCACCGGCGCACCCGGCCAGCCGCCGTACAGCGTGTTCCACACCAGCCCGCGCAGGTTCTCCCCCGCGAGCGACTCGAACAGCTTCCCCTCCACGATCGTGGCGTCACCGTCGGCCCCCGACTCGAAGCGGTGATCGTCGGGCGCTCCGGCCACGTGGAACGCAGGACGATTGTCGCAGCCCACCAGCTCGAGCTCCGCGGACGGCGACACCCAGGGCATGTCCGCGAGCGCGATCACCTCGGGCGTAGCCGAGCATGTGCCGGGGTTGGAGTCGCAGCGGACCACCGTGATGTTGCTGGCGTGCAGGGAGATGGCGCTGCGCAGCAGGGCCAGCAGATTGGCGTTCTGCGCCGGATCGTCCGCGGTCCACACCCACGGGCTCGAAGGGAACAACTGCTTGACCCAGAGCAGAGGGTGGAGGCCGTCGACCGCGACGAGGCGATCGGCCGCGTGCAGGTTCCAGGTGAGCTCCTTGCCGACGTGGGAGACGAGGACATCGGGCCAGGCGGGATCGGACGGCCAGGCCGCTTGCGTGAGATCGGCCTTGCCCTCGATGAAGCAGCCGTTGAAGGGGCGATCGCCCCGGACCCGCGACATGAACGCCGACCGCGTGTAGGTGTGCGCGTCGGAGAGCATGCGAATGGCCCGCGTGAACGTGGACCAGAACTCCACGTTCGTCGTCGCCTCGGGGAGCGCGTCGAGCGAGGCGATCGCCGCGGGCATCGTCTGCTTGCGCAGCAGGTAGGGACCGAACGTGTCGTGGATCTTCTGCTTCCAGTACGCGGCGAGGGCTTCCCGCGTCGCCTTCTCCGGCAGCGGAGGGAACCAGCCTCGCGCGTCGTGACACACGCCCCGCAGGCACATCGCTTCCTTTCCGCAGGAGCTGTCCGGCCACCCCTTGCACGTCGCTGCCGGAGCAAGATCCCCCTCCCGCGTCACCTCCAGCGCGTCGAGATCCACCGTCACCGGCTGCGACGCGTCGTAGGCCCGCATGAACACCCGCAGGTCGGGCGCGAGCGCGTAGCCGTCGATCGCAAACGGCTCCGTCCGCATCTCGATCCACCCGTCGCTCGTCGCTCGCCCCGTCGGCCACGCCTGCGCCATCGACGACGGCGTCGCGTCCCCGTAGTCCGCGGCCGCCCCGCCGATCGCGTCTCCCTTCATCCAGTACGAGAGCCGGTACGTCCCGCGTTGCAGCAGCAGCGGCAGCTCGAGCGCGAAGCTCTCGTCCGACAGCTTCAGTCGCAGCGCCTTGCCACCGTGCAGCGCTCCGTCGTCCACCACCTTCGCGCCCTGCGCGCCCGCGTCAGGAGGCTGCCAGCTCTCGAAGCTCTGAGTCCAGGCCGCAGAGGGAGCGAACGACAGGTTGCCGGAGGCATCGAAGTCGGCGGCGAGGGCAGCGCAGGACCAGCCGAGGACCAGCGCGGTGGGGGCAGCCAGCGCAATCGTGGAGGGTCGCATGCGCGCACGATAGCGCAAGGAGGGGCGGTGGGTCGCGGGGCGAAAACGTCAACGCCACGCCGTCTCTTCAGTCCGCCTCTTCCCCTTTGTCCGTCCCCCGCAACCCCAGTGCCTTGCACTTCTTGTAGAAGTGGCTGCGCTCCAGATCGAGCCCCCGCGCCGTAGCCGCCATCTGCCCACCGAAGTGCGTGAGCGCCTCCTGCAGGATCACCCGCTCGGCTTCCTCGCTCAGTACGCGGAACGGCACTCCCGGGCGGAACAGCCCGCACGCGCTGGCCGCCCCCGCGGAGCCGAGGCACGATCGCACGTCGTCCGCGTCGATCGTGTCGTCCGGCGACAGAATCACCAACCGCTCGATGATGTTGCGCAGCTCCCGCACGTTGCCGGGCCAGGAGTGCGCGCCCAACGCCTCGATCGCGGCGTCGGTGATCCGCGCGCCGGGCCGATCGTTGGCGCGGACGGCGAGCTGCAGGAAGTGCCTTGCGAGCTCCGGGATGTCCTCGCGACGGGCGCGAAGGGGGGGGACCACCAGGGGGACCACGTTGAGGCGATCGTACAGATCGAGGCGGAAAGAGCCCGACTTGCAGGCCTCGATCAGGTCGCGGTTGGTCGCGGCGACCACGCGGACATCGACCTTGAGGACCTCGTTGCCGCCGACCCGTTCGATCTCGCGTTCCTGCAGCACACGCAGCAGCTTGGCCTGCATGGCGAGGGGCATGTCGCCGACCTCGTCGAGGAACAACGTGCCTCCGTTGGCGCGCTCGAACTTCCCTCGACGCTGACGGGTGGCGCCGGTGAAGGCCCCGGCCTCGTGGCCGAACAGCTCGCTCTCGATGAGCTCTGGCGGCACCGCGGCGCAGTTCAGCTTCTCGAGGGCTGCGCGCGCACGCGGGGAGCCGTCGTGGATCGCCCGCGCTACCAGCTCCTTGCCCGTGCCGCGTTCCCCCAGCAGCAGCACGCTTGCCGAGGCGCGAGCTGCGCGAGCGATCTGCTCGCGCAGCGTGTCCATCGCGCGCGACGATCCCACGAGCTCCCCGAAGCGGCCGCTGGCTTTGCGCAGCTCCCGCGTCTCGGCCTCCGCCTGCATGAGCCGCAGCGTGTTCTGGATCACCAGCAGGAGGCGATCGGTCGAGATCGGCTTCTCGAGAAAATCCATGGCACCGAGACGCGTCGCCCGCACCGCCGCGTCCACCGTGGCGTGCCCGCTCATCATGACCGCCGGAACGTCGTTGCCGGAGGCTCGGATGCTCTCAAGCAGGCTCACCCCGTCCCCGTCGGGCAGGGCGACGTCGAGCAGGACCAGGTCGTAGCTGCGACGCGCGAGGCGCTCGCCAGCCACCTTCACTCCCCCGGCCACGTCCACCGAGTATCCCTCCAGGGTCAGGGCCTTCTGAAGCGCGGTGAGGATGGAAACCTCGTCATCGACGACCAGGATGTGGGCCAGGGACATGATGGCCGGAAGGTAGCATGGTGGGGGAGACAGGGGGGGCAGCGAGGGGACGACGAGCTGGCCGCACGCTGGTATAGTGACGCACCATTCAATGTGCCCGTTGCCAGAGACACCACCGACTGCGTCCGGCCGCCTTTCCAAGACACCGCTGCCACAGCTTCTGGTCTACATGCTGGACAAGCAGCTCGACGGCTCGGTGCTGTTCCAGGCATCCGACGGCACGGAGCATGGGGTGCACTTCTCGCGGGGAGCGCCTTCCAAGGCGCGCACCGACTGGCCCGTCGAGAACCTGGGGCGTGTGCTGTTCGAGCTGGGATTCATCGATCAGGCCACGCTCGACAGCACCTCGAGCGTGCTGTCGGGGTCCGGGGAGCTGCACGGACGGCTGCTGATCTCGTTGGGCAAGATCGACACGGCGCAGATGGTGGCCGGGCTGCGTGAGCAGCTGATGCGGCGCATGATCCGGCTGTTCGAGCAGCTCGACGACAACGCCGCCTACGCCTTCTACGACGCGACGAATCTGCTGTCGTCGTGGGGCGGTCCGGAGCTGACGCCGATCGATCCGTACGCCGTGTTGTGCGCGGGAGTACGTGCTCGGCCCGAACATCCGCACATCGCTCCGACTCTCGGCCGCCTCGGATCCGCTCCCCTCGTCGTGCACCCCAGCCCGTCCGACCTGCAGCGCTTCGGCTTCACCGCCCAGGAGCTCTCTGCCATCGCCGTGCTGCGGGCCCGACCCCTGACGCTCCCCGAGATCTTCGCCTCCGGTCTCGCTCCCGATCACTCCCTGCGCCTCGTCCTCTACGTCCTGCTGATCACCCGCAATATCAGCCTGGGGCGTCGGGACGCAGTGCCCGTCGCCCCAGCGACTCCCTCGCAGCGCGCCGATGCGCCCGAGTCTTCTCCCGATGACGACGCGAGTCCCAGCTCGCGCCACCAGGCTGCCGTCGCGCGAGTCCGCCTCAAGTCCGTAGGACGGATGCAGGTGGCCACCGGGCCCGGCGCCGATCAGCAGGCGCCCGGTGCGCGCAGGCATCCCGCGGCCGAGCCGGATCCGACCCCGCCTCCGATGCGAGTCGATGACTTCCTGGGCGGAGTCGCGGGGAGCGCAGCCTCCGAAGCGCAGACCAAGCCCGCTCGCCCGCCCGCGCCACCGTCCGCGGCGAGCATGAAGACGACCGCCCCGGCGATCCCGGCCACGCGTCTGGCCACACCAGGCGCATCCGCCGCGTTCCCGGCAGGTGATCCGAAGATCACCGCCTGGCGTGAGTCGATCCAGCTCCGCGCCTCCACGATCGACAAGGAGGACTACTTCACGGTGCTCGGCGTGCCGCGCGACGTCTCGCAGTCCGTGTTGCAGGGCGCGTACTTCGGGCTTGCGAAGATGTGGCATCCCGATCGGCTTCCGCCGGAGCTCGACGACGTCAAGGATCTGGCGGCCCGGTGTTTCGGCCGGATCTCCGACGCGTTTCAGACGCTCAACGACGCCCAGAAGCGCAACGAGTACGTCACGCGTCTGCAGCAAGCGGCGATCAGCCCCGAGGAGCAGGAGAAGGTGCAGAGAGTGGTCGAGGCCGCGCTCGACTTCCAGAAGGCCGAGGTCTTCTTCAAGAAGCGCGATCTCGCCCGGGCCGACGAGTACGCGAAGCGTGCCCTCGAGGGCGATCCGGAGCAGGCGGACTACCTTGCGCTCTCCGCCTGGGTCACCGCCGAGCTGCGCGACAAGGCCGGCGAGAAGGACTTCACCGAGCAGATCCGTCAGCTCACCACCGCCATCGATCGGGAGCCGCGCTGCGAGCGCGCCCTGTTCTACCGCGGCATGCTCAGCAAGCGTCAGGGCCGCGCAGACGCAGCCGTGCGCGACTTCCGCAAGGCCCTCGAGCTCAACGCTCGCAACGTCGATGCGGCTCGCGAGATCCGGCTCTACGAGATGCGTGGCGGCAAGGGAGGGCCCGAGCCCGAGGCGACAAAGCCCAAGAGCTCGTCCGATGCGTCCTCCAAGAACGTCGGCGCGCTGTTCGGCAAGCTCTTCAAACGCTGACCCGCGCCGCCGCGATCACCGCCCGATGCGGCCGCTGACCACGCGCGGACGCCCCGCCAGATCCCGATCGAGCTCGATCTCCTCGAAGCCTGCTCGTTGCAGCAGCTGCGACACCTCTTCGTGCTGATCGCAGCCGATCTCGAGGGCCAGCAGCCCCCCCGGTTCCAGGTGTCCCGACGCGTCCGCCACCAGCCTCCGGACCACCTCGAGACCGTCGGTCCCGCCGTCCAGCGCCAGCCTCGGCTCGTGATCCCGCACATCGGCAGGCAACCGAGCCACCTCGTCTGATGGGATGTACGGCGGATTCGCGGTGATCGCGTTGAACCGCTGTCCCGCCACCGGCTCGAACAGATCGCCCTGCAGCAATTGCACGTTCCACGCGCAGCCGAGCCGCAGTGCGTTGTCCCGCGCCACGGCAAGCGCGTCCGCGGACACGTCCACCGCATGCACGAGCCAGGTCGGACGCTCGCGCGCGAACGAAAGCGCCACGTTGCCGGAGCCGGTGCACAGGTCGAGCAGGCGCCCGAACAGGCAGCGATCGCGCGTGCGGCGCAGGGCTGTTTCCACGAGGGTTTCGGTGTCGGGGCGGGGGACGAGCACGCGGGGATCGACGCGGAAGGGGCGGCCGAAGAACTCGCGCTGGCCCATGAGGTAGGCCACCGGCTCGCGCTTGCGTCGCCGCTGCACCAGCGCGCGCAGGGTTGCAAGCTGGGGTTCCTCCAGCTCGTGGTCCCGTTCGGTGATCAGTCGGATGCGATCCCAGCCGAGGGCGCGGCACAGCAAGAGCTCGGCCTCGAGCCGCGGGGTTTCCAGCCCTCGTCCGCGGAAGTCCTCGGTGACCCAGCGAAGCAGTCGCTCGACCGTCCAAGGTTCCTCCGCGCGCGCCGTGGGCTTCGCGGGAGTCGATGGTCGATCGGACGGTTCGCTCATGGGGATGCCGGTGGAGGTTGGAGCGGGTGTGTTAGCACAAGTGGTGCTCTCCGGGGGCCCGGCTCCAGGTTCTTCTCCTGGCACGCGTGCCCCTCGTGTAAGCTGGCTGGCCTCCCCGGCCACCCCATGAAGAAGGACACCAACCGCCTCCGAATCGTCCGCGCGCGCATCTGCACCGCGGGCAACGAAACCGCCGAGTGCTCGGTCACCATCAGCGACGGCCGGATCGAGGCTCTCGACAAGGCCGGCACGTTGGGGGCGGTGGACATCGACCTGCAAGGCGCGTGGCTGCTACCCGGCGCAGTGGACGGTCACGTCCACTTCGACGAGCCTGGTTTCACGCACCGCGAGTCCTTTGCGACCGGCTCTCTGGCCGCCGCGGCCGGCGGCGTCACCACCGTCATCGACATGCCTTGCACGTCGCTGCCTCCAGTCACCGATGTTGCCTCGCTCGAGCGCAAGCTCAAGGTCATCGCTCCCAAGGCGGTCGTGGACTTCGCGTTGTGGGCCGGGGTGCGCGGCAACGGCTTCAGCGTGGATCACCTCAAGCACACGCTCCCGGCGCTCTACTCGCACGGTGTTCGCAGCATCAAGACCTATCTCGTCTCGGGCATGCCCACCTTCGAGGACCTCGATATCCACCAGCTCGAGGAGGTCATGCGGGCCGCGGCGGACATCGGGATGACCGTCGGAGTGCACGCCGAGGACAAGCGCCTGGTCCTGGAGGGGACGGAGCGGGAGCGCGCAGGCGAGGGGGCGGAGGACATCCTGGCCTATGCGAGGGCCCGCTCCGCAGAGGCCGAGGCGCGTGCCGTGGCGAAGTGTATCGAGCTCGCGGAGCGCACCGGGGCCCGGGTCCACGTCGTGCACCTGGCCTGTGGCGAGGGCGTGCGGCTGATCCGCCAGGCCAAGGCCCGCGGCGTGTCGGTCACGGCCGAGACCTGTCCCCACTACCTCGCGTTCACCGACGAGGATCTCGCGCGGATGGGATCGCTGCTCAAGACGGCGCCGGTGGTGAAGACGGCGAGCGATCGGGAGCTGTTGTGGGGCGGGCTGGCCGACGGCGCGATCGACATGGTGGCGACGGATCATGCGCCGGCCAACTGGCCGACCGAGAAGCAGACCGGATCGATCTGGACCGACTATGGCGGGGTGCCTGGGGTGGAGACGATGCTCCCGTACGTGTTGAGCGAGGGAGTCGCCAAGGGGCGATTGACGCTCGAGCGTGCGCTGGAGGTCTGCTGCGAGGCGCCTGCGCGAATCCACGGGATCGCGTCGCGAAAAGGCGCGCTCGAGGTCGGCATGGATGCGGACTTCGTGGCAGTGGATCCCTCGGAGCGTTGGACCGTGCGCGCCGACGAGCTGCTCACGCGCCAGAAGTACACGCCCTTCGAAGGCTGGGAGTTCACCGGGCGCGTGCTAAGGACGTTCGTGCGAGGCCACGAGGTCTTCCATCGCGCCCAGGGCGCCGTCGGTGAACCCTCCGGCGTCTTCGTGGTACCGGGGCACGACCCCGCCGCCTGAGCCCATCGCGCGTGCAGCAGAGGCCGGCTCGACGCCCCCATCGTCGATCGGCTTGACTTTCTCCGAGGCAACGACTTTCTTCGATCGCCATGCCGCAATCTGCCCTCCTGATTGGCCCCGCAACCGTCATCACCAACCATCCCTCCTCGGGCGTGGTCTCCAGCGCTGGAGTCCTGTGCTCCGGGGGGAAGATCACCGCCGTGGGGCCCTTTGCGCAACTCGCGCGCGAGCACGGATCGGCGCAGCGTCTCGACGCCGAGGGGCGTGTGGTGATGCCTGGCTTCATCAACGCCCACCACCACCTGTACTCGACCTTCTCCCGGGGCATGCCGTTTGTGCCGGGCACGCCGCTGCGCAACTTCGGCGAGGTTCTCGAGAACATCTGGTGGCGCCTCGATCGCGCCCTCGACCTTGAAGCCGTCGCCGCCGGCGCCTGGCCCCCCGTGCTCGACTGCATCCACTGGGGCGCGGGCACCATCGTGGATCACCATGCCTCTCCGAGCGCCATCCGGGGCTCCCTCGACGCCCTTGCCCGCGTCTGTGAAGCCGTCGGCCTGCGCGCCGCCCTCTGCTACGAAATCACCGACCGCAACGGCGTCGAGGACGTCGCCCTCGGGCTCGAGGAGAACCTGGCCTTCTACAACAGCGCCCCCTCGGATCGCTTCCGCGGAATGATCGGGCTGCACGCGTCGTTCACGGTGTCCGACGAGACGCTGGCGTTGGTGCAGCGGACGATCCCGCAGGACGCGCCGATCCACATCCACGCGGCGGAAGATGCGATGGACGTGAAGCACGCGAAGCAGAAGCACGGCCGTGGCGTGGTCGAGCGTCTCGAGCACCACGGCCTGCTGCGCAAGAACAGCATCCTTGTGCACGGCGTGCATCTCGACGATCGGGAGTTGCAGCGCATCGCGAAGGCCGGCGCGTTCCTTGTCCACAACCCCGAGTCGAACCAGAACAACGCCGTCGGAGCCCTCGACCTGATCCATGCCATGGAGCTGGGGGTCACCGTCGCGTTGGGCACCGACGGCATGGCAAGCAACATGCTGCGCGCCGCCAAGTCCGCCTACCTGATGGCCCGACACGTCCGCAAGGACCCCGGCATGGGCATCGACATCTGCCGCAAGCTGCTGCTCGAGAACAACGCCCTGGTGGCCCGGGCCCTGTTCGGCAACCCCAGGATCGGAGCCATCGTCCCCGAGGCGCCGGCGGATCTGGCCGTGGTTGATTACCTGCCGCCCACGCCGTTGAACGACGGCAACCTCGACGGCCACCTGACCTTCGGGATTACGGAGTCGGCGGTGTTGGCGACGGTGGTGGATGGCATAGTCCGGTTCGATCGCAATCGTTTCCACGGGGTGGACATGGAAGCGCTTCCGAGGCAGTTGGATCAGACGGCCCGCGCGGTGTGGGCACGTCTCGGGTAGTACCCTGTACCAGGACGATAACGATGGCTGACGTCTATTCGCGTATTGCGGCGCGGGCTCGCGAGCTCGAGGCCGACACGGCAAGGTTCCTCTGCGACATGGTTCGCGTCCCCTCCTTCAGCACCAAGGAGAAGGAGGTCATCGAGGTCATCGGCAAGGAGATGAAGGCCGCGGGCTTCGACGAGGTTCGCGTGGACGGTCTCGGGAACGTGATCGGGCGCATCGGCGACGGCAAGCGGGTGATCGCCTTCGACGCGCACATCGACACGGTGTATCCGGGCGACCTGTCGCTGTGGAGCTTCGACCCCTTCTCGCCGCGCATCCAGGACGGCAAGGTATGGGGACGGGGCACGGTCGATCAGGAGGGCGGCATGGCCTCCATGGTCGCCGCCGGGCGCATCATCAAGGAGCTGGGGCTGAACAAGGAGTTCACGATCCTGTTCACCGGCACGGTGATGGAAGAGGACTGCGACGGGTTGTGCTGGCACTACCTGATCGACAAGGAGGGGATCAAGCCGGAGTTGGTGGTGATCACCGAGCCGACGAACCTGACGATCTACCGCGGGCACCGCGGTCGCATGGAGATCCAGGTCAAGATCGGCGGGCGGTCCTGCCATGGATCCGCGCCCGAGCGCGGCGACAACGCCATCTACAAGATGGCCCGCATCGCCCTCGAGATCGAGAAGCTCAACGAGCGGCTCGCCCAGCACCCCTTCCTCGGCAAGGGCACCGTCGTCGTCTCCCAGATCTTCTTCACTGGCCCCTCGCAGTGCGCGGTCCCCGACAGCGCCACCATCTCGCTCGACCGACGTCTCACCCTCGGCGAGACCAAGGAGATCGCCGTCGGCGAGGTCATGGACTGCGCCCGCCGCGCCGGCTATCCCGACGCCAAGGTCGAGGTCCTGCGCTACGAGGAGGCCGCCTACACCGGCCTCAAGTACCCCGTCGAGAAGTACTACCCCACCTGGCTGCTCGAGGAGAACTCCCCCTTCCTGACCCAGGCCAAGGAAGCCTACGAGCGCGTCTTCGAACGCAAGCCCGAGGTCGGCAAGTGGGTCTTCAGCACCAACGGCGTCGCCATCGCCGGCGCGCATGGTATCCCGTGCATCGGCTTCGGCCCCGGCAACGAGGTCTACGCCCACGCTCCCGACGAGGCTTGCCCGGTCGAGCACCTGTCGTCGGCCGCCGCGTTCTATGCCGCCCTCGTCGCCCGCATGAACGGCGTCGCCTGAGCCTCCCCGCCTTCTCTCACGCCTTCCCCAGCACCATCGCCAACAGCGCCATCCTCACGTACAGCCCGTACTCCATCTGCCGGAAGTAGGCTGCGCGGGGGTCGTCGTCGACCTCCATCGCGATCTCGCCCACCCGCGGAAGCGGGTGCATCACGATCATCCGGTCCTTCGCCCGCTTCATCGTCTCGGCCGTGACCACGAACGCGTCCTTGACCTGCTCGTACGTTGCCGCGTCCTCGAAGCGCTCCTTCTGCACTCGCGTCACGTACAGCACGTCGGTCTTCGCCAGCACCGGATCGAGCGAGGAGAACTCGGCCTGATCGACGCCCTTCTCGCGCAGCTCCGAGACCACCTCCGGGGGCATGCGCAGCACTTCGGGCGAGACGTACTTGAGCTGCACGTCGTAGAGCGACAGCAGCCGTGCGAGGGAGTGGACGGTGCGGCCGAAGCGCAGGTCGCCGACCATGGTGACGGTCAGTCCGTCGACGCATCCGAGCTCTTCGAGGATGGTGAACAGGTCGAGCAGCGCCTGGGTCGGGTGCTCGCCAATGCCGTCGCCCGCGTTGATGATCGGCTTGCGGGCGTAGCGTGCGGCGAGCGCCGACGCGCCCATCTCCGGATGGCGCAGCACGATCACGTCGGCGTAGCACTCGAGAGAGCGGATCGTGTCCGGGAGGGATTCTCCCTTGGCGACCGAGGAGTATCGAACCTCGTTGATGGGAATGACCGATCCGCCGAGCCGCTCCATGGCGGCGGTGAAGGAGGCGGAGGTGCGGGTGGAAGGCTCGTAGAAGAGGTTTGCGAGGATCTTTCCCTTGAGCAGGTCGAAGGTGCCGACGCGGGCGACCATTTGCTGCATTTCGTGGGCGATTCCGAAGACGTATTCGAGGTCGGGGCGCGCGAACTGACGGACCGACAGGATATCCTTGCGGTAGAACGGGGCCTCGCGTCGATCGCCCAAGGGCAAGTGAGGGCTCTGGAGTCGGGCCGGAGGAGCGAAGCTGGTCATGGGACACTCCTGGGATGGCGGCCGGAGGGCCGTTCGTCCGGGAGGCTCTACGGGCATGGCAGGCGGCTTTCAAGCGTGAACGGGCACGGGGCGCAAAGGGCCGGAATGGTGGGGAGTCGGTGGGCCTCCCGGCGAAGCGACCCCGCAGGTGCACCTGCGGGGCGCAAGGGGGAAAGGGGGGGCCGACTTGTCGCTTGACACCGGAGAGGCGTTGGGATTGTTTGATGCCTTCCCACAAGGCTCCGCCAGCGAAATTGCCGCCATCCGGGGCGACAAGCGGCGGGGCAAGATGGCCGCGGGCGACAAGCCGCCCACTCACGATGCTCGACCGAGCCAGGAGAAATTCCGATGCAGACCTATCTGCGAGGCCGTGACTTCATTGGCGATCTGGACTTCAGCAAGGAAGAGATCGAGACCGTCCTCGACGTCGCCTACGATCTGAAGCGCAAGCGCGCTCTGGGCGAGCCGCACCCCTACCTGCGCGACAAGGCGCTCGCGATGCTCTTCTTCTTCAGCAGCACGCGTACGCGCGGCTCGTTCGAAGCGGGCATGGCCCAGCTCGGCGGCCACGGCGCCTTCATCGACAGCAAGACCACCCAGATTTCCCACGGCGACACGCCCAAGGAGATCGGTCAGATCTTCGGCCGCTACTTCGACGGCATCGCGATCCGTCATTGCGACTGGAAGGCCGGCAACGACTACATCAACGGCGTCGCCAAGGCTTCGCGCGTGCCCGTGCTCAACATGCAGTGCGACATCTACCACCCCTTCCAGTGCCTGGCCGACCTGATGGCCATCCAGGAGAAGAAGGGCCGCGATCTTCGCAAGAAGCGCATTGTCGTGAGCTGGGCCTACGCTGCCTCCTACTCCAAGCCCATCAGCGTCCCGCAGTCCCTCATCCTGCAGATGCCTCGCTTCGGCATGGATGTCGTGCTGGCGCACCCGCCAGAGTTCAAGCTCATGCCCGAGATCATGGACCAGGCCCGCGAGCAGGCGCGCAAGTACGGCACCGGCTTCGAGGTCATGGACGACATGGACAAGGCGTTCAAGGACGCCGACGTGATCTACGCCAAGAGCTGGGGCCCCCTGGTGCACACGGCCGAAGCTGCCGAAGGCGCGAAGATCATCAAGAAGTACGAGAGCTGGATCACCGACGAGCGCCGCATGGCCCTCGCCAAGTCCGACGCCGTCTACATGCACCCGCTGCCGGCCGACCGGAACATCGAAGTCACCGACGGCGTCATCGACGGCCCGCAGTCCATCGTCTACGACGAGGCCGAGAACCGTCTGCACGTGCAGAAGGCCGTCATGGCCCTGACGATGTAGCGGTGCATGACGGACCCCGCATCCCCCTCGATTTTGTGCACGAGCTCGCCGAACGAGCACGCAGACGGTTTCGATTCACGCTCTAGACGATCAGGAGCAGAGCCATGAAGACAGCGGTCGTTGCCGTTGGCGGCAACTCTCTCATCACCGATACGAAGCACGAAGACGTCCCCTCGCAGGTCAAGGCCGTCGAGGAGACCTGCAGGCACATCGCCGACATGATCGCCAAGGGCTGGAACGTGATCGTCACCCACGGCAACGGCCCCCAGGTCGGCTTCATCCTGCGGCGCAACGAGCTCGCCTCCGAGCAGGTGCACACCACGCCCCTCGACGTCATCGGCGCCGACACCCAGGGATCCATCGGCTACATGATCTGCCAGGCGCTCGACAACGAGTTCCGCGCCCGCAAGATCGACCGGCAGACTGCCGCCGTGGTGACCCAGGTCCTCGTCGACAAGGACGACCCCCACTTCAAGAACCCCACCAAGGGCATCGGCGGCTTCACCTCCAAGGAGAAGGCCGAGGTCTTCGCCAAGGAAGGCTGGGTCGTCAAGGAAGACGCCGGCCGCGGCTGGCGTCGTCTCATCGCCTCCCCCATTCCCAAGCAGATCATCGAAATCGACGCGATCAAGAAGCTGATCGAGGCCGGCTTCATCGTGGTCGGCGTGGGCGGCGGCGGCATCCCGGTCATCAAGGACGAGCGTGGCAACCTGCAGGGAACCATCGCGGTCATCGACAAGGACCGCGCCAGCGCGCTGCTCGCCGCCGAGATGAAGGTCGACCTGTTCCTCATCTCGACCGCGGTCGAGAAGGTGGCGGTCAACTTCAACAAGCCGGATCAGAAGTGGCTCGACGAGATCACCCTGAGCCAGGCCAAGAAGTACATGGCCGACGGCCACTTCCTCGCGGGATCGATGGGACCGAAGATCGAGGCGATGATCGCGTTCCTCGAGGCCAACCCCGGCGGTAAGGGCCTGATCACCAAGCCCGAGACCATCGTCCAGGCCCTCGAAGGCAAGACCGGAACCTGGGTCGTCCAGGGCTGACCCCGTCCCCTCGCTCCCTTCACAACCTCCCGCACGCTGCCCGACGCCCCTCCAATCCGGGCGTCGCAGCGCACCTTGCGGCCTTTCCCCAAGCCCCCGTCTGTGGCATGAATGCGCCCTTGTCCCATGCCCGGGGCCCCTTCGCCCCGGCAGAGAAATCCATGGATCACGTTCGCTCTCTCAAGTGCCTCGTCTGCGGCGCGGAATACTCCCACGACCAGATCGACTACGTGTGCCCCAAGCACGGCGACGACGGCATCGTCGACGTGCAGTATCGCTACGATCTCATCCGGACGCGCTTGAGTCCGGCGAAGCTGGCCGAGTCGCGTGAGATGACGATGTGGCGGTATCGCGAGCTGCTGCCGATCCGCGCCGACGCGCAGGTTCCGCCCCTCGCGGTGGGGTGGACGCCGCTGTACAAGACCGAGCGTCTCGCCGAGGCGCTCAAGGTGCGTGACCTGTGGGTGAAGGACGACGGCCGTCAGCCCACGGCCTCCCTGAAGGACCGCGCGAGCGCGATGGCGGTGGTGAAGGGGCGGGAGCGGGGTGCGGAGATCATCACGACGGCGAGCACGGGCAACGCGGCGGCGGCGTTGACGGGGCTGTGCGCGAGCGTGGGGCAGCGCAACGTGATCTTCGTGCCGCAGAGCGCTCCGCCCGCGAAGATCGCGCAGCTCCTGGTGTTCGGCGGCACGGTGATGCTGGTGCGCGGCACCTACGACGACGCGTTCGAGCTGTGTCTGAAGGCCTCCCGGGAGTTCGGCTGGTACAACCGGAACACGGGCTACAACCCGTACATGTCCGAGGGCAAGAAGACGGTCTCCTACGAGATTTGCGAGCAGCTCGGGTGGAAGGCGCCGGACCGGATCTTCGTGTCGGTGGGGGACGGCTGCATCATCGGAGGCGTGCACAAGGGGCTCAAGGATCTGCTCGCCCTCGGGTGGATCGACAAGATGCCGAAGCTCATGGGCGTGCAGGCGGCGGGATCCGCGGCGCTGTATCAGGCGGCGAAGGACGGAGTCCCGGGGATCGAGATGAAGCCCATCGACGCGGTCACGATCGCCGACAGCATTTCGGCCGGGTTGCCCCGGGATCGGATCAAGGCGCTGGCCGCGGTGAAGGAGACGGGGGGCGCCTGGATCAAGGTCAGCGACGACGAGATCCTGGCGGAGATTCCCGTGCTCGGCCGCAATGCGGGGGTGTTTGCCGAGCCCGCGGGTGCCTGCGCCCTGGCGGGACTCCGCCGCGCCCTGGCCCAGGGAATCACATCTCCCGACGAGCGCATCGTCGTGCTCGTGACCGGCAATGGACTCAAGGACATCGCCTCCGCGCGAAAGAGCGTCGGCGAGCCCTACGTGGTAGATGCCAACCTCCAATCCGTCCAGAATCTCGTGGCCCAGTGGAAGGCCTGAGACAGCTCACCAGAGGAATCCAGCAATGATCGACCTGACCAAGGACCCCGCCCGCCTCGAACGCACCGTCAAGCGCGCTCGCGAACGCAACATCATCGTCCCGACCTTCGCCCAGATGAAGAACCCGGCCATCACGCCGGAGCCCATCAAGGCCAGACTCAAGAACCTCGGACTGTGGGATGTCGACAGCGCCAACCTCTTCCGCATCAACTGGAAGAACGAGCCCGTGCTCAAGGGCGGCGGCTTCGGCGGCGTCAACTTCATCGAGTTCCCCCCCGAGCTCACCGGCGTCAAGGCCCGCATCTTCGCCCTCGTCGGCAAGTGGTTCCCCACCGGCGCCCACAAGGTCGGCGCCGCCTTCGGCTGCCTCGTCCCCAGGCTCGTCACCGGCCAGTTCGACCCCTCCACCCAGAAGGCCGTCTGGCCCTCCACTGGCAACTACTGCCGCGGCGGCGCCTATGACTCCTCCCTGCTCGCTTGCGAGTCCATCGCCATCCTTCCCCAGGAGATGAGCAAGGAGCGCTTCGACTGGCTCCGCGAGATCGGCAGCGAAGTCATCGCCACTCCGGGCTGCGAGTCCAACGTCAAGGAGATCTTCGACAAGTGCTGGGAGCTCCGCAAGAGCGGCCAGGAGCTGATGATCTTCAACCAGTTCGACGAGTTCGGAAACCACCTCTGGCACTACGACGTCACCGGCCACGCCATCGAGGAAGTCCTGCGCAGCCAGATGCGTCCCGGCGACCAGTTCCGCGGCGCCGTCTTCACCACCGGCTCCGCCGGCACCATCGCCTCCGGCGACTACCTCAAGGAGCTCTTCCCCTCCTGCAAGATCGCCGCTTCCGAAGCGCTGCAGTGCCCCACGCTGCTCCTGAACGGCTTCGGCGGACACCGCATCGAAGGCATCGGCGACAAGCACGTCCCGTGGGTCCACAACGTCAAGAACACCGACATGGCCATCGCCATCGACGACGAAGCGACCATGTCCGTCATGCGCCTGTTCAACGAGCCCGAAGGCAAGAAGTTCCTCGTCAAGAGGGGAATCCCCGAGGAGCTCGTCAACAAGCTCTCCCTGCTCGGCATCTCCGGCATCGCCAACCTGCAGTCCGCCATCAAGATGGCCAAGTGGTACGAGCTCGGTGACAACGACGTCCTCGTCACCATCCTCACCGACTCCATGGAGATGTACGGAAGTCGTCTGCAGGAGCAGAATCAGCAGCACGGCGAGTTCACCCCGCGCGACGCCGCCGTCGCCTATCACCATCACCTGGCCGGTCAGGGCACCGACAACATGGAGGAGCTCACGTATCCGGCCCGCAAGCGCGTCCACAACCTCAAGTACTACACCTGGGTCGAGCAGCAGGGAAAGACCTACAAGGAGATCCAGGACCAGTGGTACGACAACAGCTACTGGACCTCGATCCACAAGATGGTGGAGCCCATCGACGCGCTCATCAACGAGTTCAACGAGCGCACGGGCCTGCTCAAGAAGTAGCGTCTCTCCCCCGCCTTCCCGGCCTGCATTCCAATCGACGCAGGCCGGGATTCCCTCTCCATCTCCCATCGAATCGTTGCATCGAGCCCTACGGGGCCACGCACTTCCCCAGCTTGCACACGTTCATGATCATGTTGCATCCCTGACCGTTGCAGTCCGGATCCTCGCAGTCCACCATCTCGTCGGAATCGTTGTCCAGGCCGTCCGAGCAGTTCGACTCCGGGAGCGTCACTCCTCCCGCCTTCGCGCAGACGCCCCCCACGCACATCATCATCGGATTGTCATACGCGCACTGACGAGCATTGCAGTCGTCGTCCGCGCAGTCTACCGCCGTGTCCGCGTCGTCGTCGGCCTTGTCCCAGCACAGCGTCTCGGTGGGCGCCGCCCCGCCGCAGATCCCCTTCACGCACACGTTGTTCTGATTGTCACACACCTTCGCGTTGCAGTCCGGATCGAGGCAGTCGATCGCGCCGTCGTTGTCGTCGTCCGACGCGTTCGCGCACTGGCCCTCTCCCGCGGGGAACGGCGGCATGCCCGGAGAGCACCCTCCGCCGGAGACACAATACATGTGCGGGTTCGCGTAGCTGCACTGTTTGCCGTTGCAGTCCTGATCCTTGCAGTCCGGAATCTTGTCGCCGTCGTCGTCCGCCCCGTTCCAGCACACCGTCTCCGCCACCGGGGTCGGGCCGCAGGTCCACGTCGGCGGCTTGTTGCACTCCGACGTGCACGCCGTGCAGTACACGCATTCGAGCACGGCCCTGGCTTCCTCCTGGTCCTGCGTCCCCACCGGCGTGCTCACGAGACACTCGGCGAAGCAGGTGTCCGCGGCCTTCACGACGCCCAGGGTCATGCAGCTCCAGAAGCACGCGATGAGGTCGGGACAGGCCGGATCGATCATGGACTGGTCGCACGCGAACTGCTGGGCGGTGCACTTGCCGCTCTTGCTCTTGGTGGCGACGTTCTCGCAGGTCTGGCAGCTCCCAGGGGCCCCACCGGTGCCCGCGGTTCCACCGGTGCCAGCCGCGCCCGCGGTTCCACCGGTGCCAGCCGCGCCTGCGGTTCCACCGGTGCCAGCCGAGCCTGCGTCCCCAGCCGTGCCCGCGCTGCCCGCGTCACCTGCCGCGCCTGCGTTGCCGGCGTCCCCAGCCGTGCCCGCGCTGCCCGCGTCGCCTGCCGTGCCTGCGCTGCCCGCGTCACCTGCCGCGCCTCCGTTCGACGGGGCGTCGGTGGATGCGTCGTGACCCGAACCACCTGTCCCCCCGGACGAGCTGCCCCCTGTCGAGCTGTCGGACGACGTGTCGGGGGCCGCGTCCTGCGGGATTCCGGGATCCGAGAGATCTGCGTAGTCGTCGCCTCCTCCGCATCCCACGAACGCGCTGACCGAGAGAACGCCAAGAACCAGACCAAGACGAAGTGTCTTCATGGGAGCCTCCTCGAACCGGACGAAGGTCACGATAGCACTCCGCGCGTGGACGGGCAGGGATCGCAGCACCGCATTGCCCCTGCGATGTGAAGGACGGGAGGGCGCCGATTCGTTGTCCGAACAATCCTTGGACGCGGTGATGCTCGCATGCTTGACGTCGCGGGAGCGATCGGATGGAACGGGGCGCATGGGGACTCGACCTGGATTCCGCGCCGGCACGCAGGGCTACATGTTCGTCCTGCTGGGCACGCTGTTCCTGCTCAGCACGCTGGTGTTCGCGGCGCTTGGCTTCGTGACCGGACGGGTCGAGCTCCCGCCGTCGCCGGGCCCTGGAGTCTCCGAGGGGACGGTCTCCCCGGGCGCCTTGGTGAGTGGGCCCTTTGGACAGAAGCTGCTCTACGGTCATCTGAAGATCCAGGCGGTCACGGGCAGCGGTCGGAGCACGCGCTACCGGACGCTCTGCGATCAGAGCCTCGGCAATCCCCGTGTGGAGCTGTCGGGTGCGTCGGCGCCCGAGGTGGTCGAGCTCCCTGCCTACTCCTATGAGCGATGGAAGCACGTGGACACGGTCTACAAGTCGTTGTCGTCGCTGGAGGGCACGGGGCTGGAATCCTATGTGAAGGGTTGGCAGCAGGTGGAGCGCAAGCGCTTCTCCGTGGAGTTCCGCGCCGTACGTCCCGGCGACGTGTTGGTGCTCGATCGTCGGAATGCACAAGCGCCGAAGGTGTGGTTCGGCACGCGCCAGACCATCGAGCAGCGGGAGGCCGGGCAGGCATCGTACGCGCGCCTGTTGTGGGGATGCGCGGGCGGATTCATGGGCATGTTCGGGCTCGTCCTGCTCGCGCTCCACTTCGTTCTCGGAGCGCGAATCCGTTGCGCGATGCCGCCTGATCATGGCCCTGCGAGCCTGCCGTCCTGGATAGCCCTGGCTGCCCGGCAGAAGGGCGGGAGCTACACTGGCACCTTCGGCAACAGGGGACTGTTCGCCACGTGCCTTTATCGCAAGCACGGCCTCGGTCCGCTGTTGCTGCGGATTGACACACGGCTAGCGACGCGATTGTCGTTCACCCGCCGCGGAGGATTCGGCACCGGCGCCGGATTGCTGCCGTCCGCTTCGACTCCCGCCTTCGAGCGTCCGGAGTATCCCGGCATCGAGCTGCGGGGCGCGGACCCGACATGGGCCGATCAGGCCTTGCGGCACCCCACAGTGCGGGGCGCGGTGCTCCAGCTCTTCGACCCCGCGGTGAATCTCTCCGAGTCCGTGGCGCTCGAATTGCGTCCCGGTGCGCTGATCCTGCTCTTGAGAGGAATCCGCAACGAGGGAGTCACCCCCGAGCTGGCGGCGAGATGGCTCGAGGCTATGCAGGTATTCCTCGATGCGGTGGAATCGCTTCCGGCCCCCGCGGAGGCGCTGGCGCCCACGCGGCTGGAGCGCATGGCAGACGATCCGGCTGCGCAAGGGCGGTTGGTCCTGATTGCGATGAGCCTGCTTGTAGGGATCGTCCTCGTCGCTGTTGCGGTGATGCTGATCGCGATGGGCTGATCGGGCCAGAAGAGGGCGCGCTACCGTCTTCGATCGCCTTGGCACTTGCGGGGGCGTGGTCTACGATGGCGGCCTTCGCGGAGGGTTCCCATGCTGTCGCCTGTCGAGCTGCTCGGCCAGAATCCGCTCTTCGCCGGCCTTCCGGCACCGCACCGCGATCAGATCGCGCCCCACCTCACACGGCACGACCACCCGGCCAACGCCGACATCGTGAAGCAGGGGGATCCCGGAGATGCGCTGTTCATCCTCGCGGCGGGCTCGGTCGGCGTGTTCCGACGCGATCCGCGTCTCGGTGTGGTCCAGCTCGTGACCACGTTGGAGCCTCCCGACACCTTCGGAGAGATGTCCCTCGTCACGGGCGAGGTGCGCACGGCGACCTGCACAGCGCTGGAGCCGACGACGGTCTACCGCCTGTCGAGCGAGGTCTTCCAGGCACTGGTGCAGCAGGTCCCCAATGTTGCGATGGGGGTGGCGAAGACGCTGGCTGAGCGGCTCGGCCGGATGACGGCGGGCTTCGAGTTCCCGTGGATCAGCCTGTCGGGCAAGGCGGTGGATCGGAGGCTGTGGGCGTTGCTTCCGGAGGCGACCTGGACGCGTGGGCGGATGGTGCCGGTGGAGCTGACGGGGCGCACGCTCACCTTGGGCATGGTGGACCCTCTCGAGATCTCCGCGGTCAACGCCGCGCGGCAGGCGCTTCAGGGAATGCGCATCAAGGTCGCGGCGGTCGGCGCCGAGGACTACGAGCGCTTCCTCGAGACCGTTCGAGGCAAGGCGCGTCCGGCACAGCAGCACCAGGGTGAGGTCGTGGCGATTGCGCCCGACGCCCGGCCGAAGGTCACGTTCGTGGAGGACGACGATCGCACGCAGCGCTCGCTGGTTCCCGGGGGGCCGACGGGGCCGCAGATCGTGGCGTTGGTGGACGAGATCGTTTCGACGGGGTTGGCTGTGGGGGCTTCGGACATCCACGTGGAGCAGGAGCGTCGGGGCGTGGGCGTCCGATACCGGGTGGAGGGCGACTTGCGAGCGCGTCCTCAGCTCTTGCCGGCCGAGGTGGCGCGACCGCTGGTGAGTCGTCTGAAGCTCCTGGCGAAGCTCGACATCACCGAGACGCGGCGTCCCCAGGACGGACGCATTTCCCTCGGCGTGGACAAGCGGATGGTGGATCTGCGCGTGTCCACGATGCCGGCGAAGTTCGGCGAGAAGGTTGTGATGCGGATCCTCGACGCCGAGGCGAACGTCACGGATCTGAAGTCGATCATCGTGCAGGACAAGGTGCGGAAGTTCTTCAGCGAGATGGTGTTCCGGCCGCACGGGCTGGTGTTGGTGACGGGGCCGACGGGGTCGGGCAAGACGACGACGATGTACAGCGCGCTGACGGCGCGTCGCCGGCCGGAGCTGAACCTGGTGACGGTGGAGGATCCGATCGAGTATCACCTCGACGGCACGACGCAGATCCAGGTGAATCCGGAGGTGGGGACGACGTTCGCGACGGTGTTGCGGGCGCTGCTGCGTCAGGATCCGGATGTGATCATGGTGGGGGAGACGCGCGATCACGAGACGGCTCGGATGGCGGCGGAGGCAGCGATGACGGGCCATCTGGTGATGACGTCGCTGCACACCAATGGTGCGCTCGACTCGGTGTTGCGCCTCGCGGACCTGCAGGTAGAGCGCTACGCGATCGCCAACTCGCTGCTGGGAGTGCTGCACCAGCGGCTGGTGCGTCGTTGCTGCCCGGCCTGCGTGGAGCCCTTCGAGTACCCGCAGCCGATCGTGGATCGACTGTACCGCGTGGGGGCGTTCCTGCAGCACGAGCGTCCAAAGCTCTACCGGGGCAAGGGCTGTGCGCGCTGCAACAACACGGGGTTCAAGGGGAGAGCGGCGGTGATCGAGCTGTTGGTGGTCAACGACGCGGTGCGGGCCGCGATCTCGAGCGGGGCGGACCTGCCGCGGCTGCGGGAGGCGGCGAAGACCGGGGCGCTGGTGGAGCTCGCGCGGTATGCGGGAATCCTGGTGGGCACCGGAGTGACGGCGCCCGGTGAGGTCCTTCACATGCTGCAGAGTGTCGGAACCTGATCGAACTCGGAAACAGAACCGGAGTACGTCCGATGCAAGGTCGCTTGAGCCGTGAAATGGAATTCGACTTCGTCGACGGCGATGGAGGCGGCACCTTCGTCGCCACCGGCAAGGTCCGCGCCGTCATCATCGCCCACCTGAACGTGGGCGAGGTCGACAAGGCTGCGTCGTTGATCGCCACTAGCGCTCCGGATGTCGGAGACGCGTTGCTCGAGGAGGATGCCCAGAGCACGAGCGCCGCGGTGCGCGAGGCGCTCGCGGAGGCGTTCACGCGGGCGCGCGACTTCGATCGGGCCGGGCGTGCGGCCCTGCTGATCGGGGATCCGGCGCGTGCCGCGCCGTTCTTCGAGCGCAGCTATCAGTTCTCGCGCGCCGCCCAGCTCTACGAAGCGGGGGGCAAGTTCGATCGCGTGGCGGAGCTGTACGAGCGCGATCTGCGCTTCGACCTCGCGGCCCAGTTCTACGAGCGATGCAACCAGCCCGAGCGGGCCGCGGTGGCCCACGAGAAGGCCAATCGATTCTTCGACGCAGAGCGTCTGTGCGCGACGGTCCGCAGGCTCGACCGC
>CAYMUE010000055.1:31676-35590 GCA_964393505.1 uncultured Polyangiaceae bacterium | reverse complement strand
GACGGAGCGCGCATCTCGACGCCTGGGCCGCCTGCGCCGGGACGGCTGACCTGGCGGACCTCGGCGCGCCCGGCAAGCGGGAACGGGAGGCGCCCCTTCATCACGCGGAAACCGGCTTCCAGCCCCGCCCGCATCCCGTCGTCGGGAGCGGAGGGCCCGGCTGCCGGAGCCACGCCGTAGATCGCGGTGTAGTCCGCGCCGGTCGACGATGCGAAGGCGCGTTCGAACGCGCGCTCGCGATCGCTGGCCTCGAGCACCATGGCGCGGGCCTGCGCGAGCGCCTTGTGCTGCATCTCGAGCGGCACCTTGCGGGAGGTGAGCTTCTGCTTCTGCTCGAGCAACGCCAGGCGTTGGCGATCGAGCGCGGAGGCGGCCTCGACGTCGCGCTCGACGGCCCGGCGCAGGCGTTCGGCGCGGGTGGTGTGGGCGACGAGGCCTTCGAATCCGGAGCCGAGGGGGAGCATCCCCACGTGGGTGACCTTGTACCAGGAGCGTCCGCGCGCAAGCATGCGCTGACGCACCATGTCGGACTGACCCCGCACGCGCTCGAGCTCGGCGTCGGTGGACGCGATCTCGCGCTGGATGCGATCGAGGCGCGCCTCCACGTCGGAGGCCGACGCGAGGACGTCGCCGGGACCGGCGGCGGGCGTGTCGGCCAGCACGGGTCCGGCGGCGGAGACGGCCAGGAGCACGACGGCGAGCAGCGAGAGGCTGGGCTTGCTCATGTCAGGCAGACACCATGCGTCGGAGGCTGAACTGCGAGGCGATGGCGCCGAGCGCCGCGCCGAGCGCCACGAGGGACAGGACGGCGTACCAGGGGAGGAAGGTCGGCGAGACGCCGATCATCACGCGGAGCATCTCCGCTGCGTGCTCGCGCACCAGCAGGTACAGCAGGCCCAGCAGCACTACCGCGGCGGCGGCGCCCGAGGCGCCCTGCACGCACCCTTCGACGACGAACGGTCCGCGCACGTACGACTCGGTCGCGCCGACCAGGTGCAGCACCTCGATCTCGATCTTGCGACGTTGCAGCGAGAGCCGCACGGTGGAGGCCACGACCGACACGACCGCGGCGAGCACCACGAGGGCCAGGATGAGGCTGGCGATGACTCCCGCATGCAGCAGCGACTTGAGCTTGTCGGTGTAGCGCTGGTAGGTCTCGATCGACTCGACTGCGCCGATCTTCCCGAGCTTCTCGGTGATCGACGCGACCTCGGTGTCGCTCAGTCCGTGGGCCACCTCGATCTCGATCGAGGCGGGGAACGCCTCGACGGGGAGCGCGGCCAGGGTGTCGTCGGAGCGATCGCCGACGACCTCGCGGCGCGCATCGGCCTGCGACACGTACCGCACCGAGGTGATGCCGCCGGTCTGCTCGAGCGCCTTGCGCAGCTCGCCGACCGACTGCTCGCTGGTGCCTTCGCGCAGGTAGATCGAGGCCCTTCCGGCCCTTGCCCAGCGCTCCCGCACCGAGTCGAGGTTGAAGACGACCAGCAGCGCCGACGCGAGGCACACGAAGGCCACGGCCGACGAGAACGACGAAAGAATGTGCAGCTTCCAATCGGCGCGTCCGCCGCGCCAGGCCCTGCTCGCAGTAGACATCAGACTCGCCTTCATCCCCCCGTCTCCTGGTTCACGCCACGGCCAGACGCTCGGTCGGCGTCGCCAGTCCGGGATCCTCCGACGCATCCACGACGTAGCTCCCGCCCACCTCGATCTCGTCGCTCGCTTCGACCTCGTCGAACTCGCCGTCCGATGTCGTCAGCCCCTGCGGGACATCCATCGCCTTGCCGTCGTCGAGCACCACCACGCGCCGCGGACGCACATCGAGCAGCGTGCGATCGTGCGTCGCGAAAATCACTGTCGTGCCGCTCTCGTGGATGTCCTCGAACAGCCCGAGGATGTCCGTCGCGAGCAGCGGATCGAGATTGCCGGTCGGCTCGTCGGCCAGGATCAGCGCCGGCTCGCCCACGATGGCGCGGGCGATCGCCACGCGCTGCTGCTCGCCGCCGGACAGCACGCCTGCCCGGTCCTGTCCGCGTCCCGCCAGCCCCACGCGCTCGAGGGTCTCACCGACCCGCGTGTGGATGAGGCGGGCGGGCAGACCGAGCACCTCGAGGGTGACGGCGACGTTGTCGAAGACGGTCCAGTTGGGGACGAGCTTGAAGTCCTGGAACACGATCCCGATGTTGCGACGGAGCATGGGGACGGAGTCGGGGGTGAGACGCGCGATGTCGCGACCGAGGAACAGGATGCGGCCGTCATCGACGGTCTCGGCGCGGTACAGCAGCCGCAGCATCGTGCTCTTGCCGGCGCCGGAGGGGCCGGTGATGAACACGAACTCGCCCCGCTCGATGGTGAGGCAGGTGCCGCGCAGCACGGGCTTGTCGGCACGATAGGCCTTGTAGACGCTGTCGAACACGAGGATGGGTCGGTTCGACGCGCTCGCGTCGAAGCGTTGTCCCGCGCGCAGGGCGGGTTTGAAGGGGCTCGGACGGCCGGGTGCCATGGCGACGGGAGTATCAGCGGACCGTCGAAAGAACCAAGTTTTCGGCAGACTTCCCCGGCACGCGACGGCTAACCTCTCGGGGTCATGCCGCCCCGCCTCCGCATCGCCTTCCTCGGTCTGCCGCTGGCCGCGCTGCTGCTCCAGCGCGACGGCCACGAGGTGGTGATCGCGGGGCTGCGCAAGGGGCTGACCCTCGGGGCGCGGAGGCTTGCCCGCCAGATGCCCGCGCAAGGCGTCGTCATCGACCCGCACCGCGACTGGCCCGCGTTCGCCGCTGCCCTTCAGGAGCTCGCGCCCGACCTGCTCGTGAGCTGGTTCTTCACGCGCAGGATCCCCATGCGCGTCTGCAGGGCCTGCCGCCTCGGAGGCATCGGCGTGCACCCGTCGCTGCTGCCGCGCCACCGCGGACCGGACCCCTTCTTCGCCGCCATTGATTCGGGGGACGACACAACCGGCGTGACGGTGCACCGGATCGAGGCGCAGTACGACACCGGCGCGATCCTGGGACAGGAGCGGATCGCCATCGATCCATGCTGGAACGCCTGGCGGCTCGCGCGCGCTCTCGACCGCCCGTCGCTTCGCGCCCTGCGCGCCACGGTTGCCCGGGCCGCGTCGGGAGATCCCCTGCAGGGCACACCCCAGGAGGAAGCCCTTGCCACCGAGGCCCCGTCGCCCGACGACGAGGCCCGCGTGCTGCGATGGTCCTGGAGCGCGGAGCGAATCGTGCGTCGAATCCGGGCCCTCGCACCGAACCCCGGGGCCGTGGCCTGGGTGGAGGAGCGGGAGCTGGTGGTGCTGGAGGCACGGGTCACCGACGAGGTGCCGTTGGCGCTGGAAGCGGGGGAAGCGGCGGTGGTCCGGGGGAAGGCGGTCGTGAGGGCCGCAGATGCGGGCGTAGCGTTGCTGCGCGCGGAAATCGACGGAACGCTGGTCGGGCCCGAGGAGCTTGCGTTGATGGTGGCGCAAGCGAGCCCGCCATTGGTAACGTAGTCGGCGGGAGCGACTCCATGACTGACATCGTCGGCAATGCACGAAGCGCGCGCGAGATGCTCGCGAGAGGTTTGAACGCTCTGCAGGCGGATCCGAACGCGCCGCCCGAGTACCTCAACGCCGCAGAGCCGATCGCGATGGCGATGGGGGCGCTTCATCGGATCGAGCGCAGCGCAGGCGCGGAGCTGGCCTCGGCTGCGCCCCAGGCGCTCGAGTCGGTGCGCGCGGCGTTGGCCCTGCTGCAGACCCGGGCCGCGGCGGACCCGCGGTTCTCCGCGGTCCTCGAGGAAGTCGCAGGCTCCCTGGGCATGGTGTTCTCCCTGAACAAGGCGGCTTCGTACGGGCCTGCACCGCAGCCCGCGGCGCCGGCTGCCGCACCCTATGCACCGCCGCAGCCCGCGCAGCAGCCCTATGCTCCGCC
>CAYMUE010000055.1:28897-31576 GCA_964393505.1 uncultured Polyangiaceae bacterium | reverse complement strand
AGCCCGCGCCCCAGCAGCCCGCCGGCTATCGCGACGGAGCGAAGCTCCCCCTGGTCGAGGCCGAGCTCGGCACCCACAGCGTCAGCAACTTCTACCGCGGGCTGAGCGGCAACGACATCGTCGAGAGCGGTGGCATCTTCGTCTCCACCTACAACATCCCCGAGATCGGCCAGCAACTGCGCGTGCGCGTCTCGCTGCCGGGCGGCCTCGAGTTCGAAGCCATCGGCGTCGTGCGGTGGGTCCGTGAAGCCCGCGAGTCCATGGCCAGCGACATCTCGCCTCCCGGATTCGGACTGCAGTTCACGAACATCTCGGCCGAAGGGCGCAACCTGATCTACCGCTACGTGCGCAACCGCGAGCCGATGTTCCACGACGACCTGTGAAGACTCGCCCCCTGCGAGTCCTGTGCGCCCTGTGGCTGCTGCTGGCAGTCGTGTGCAGCGTTTCCTCCGCACGCGCCGCAGACGATCCGTATCGCTCGTGGTTCACCATCCACACGCCGCACTTCCGCGTGCACTTCTACAAGGGCTGCGAGACCATCGCCGAGCGCGTCGCCGACATGCTCGAGAGCCTGCACGGAGGCATGGCGCAGGAGCTGAGCTGGAAGCCGCGCGAGATCACCGAGGTGGTGATCACCGACGGGACCGACGAAGCCAACGGCTCGGCCACCGCGGTGCCGTACAACACGGTGCGGCTGTTCGTGACCGCGCCGGACGACATGTCCCCGCTGGGCGATCACGACGACTGGCACCTCGGTCTCATCAGCCACGAGTACACGCACATTCTGCACGCCGACCATGTGACCGGCGCCCCCGCGCTCATCAACCGGATCATCGGCAAGACCTTCGTCCCCAACCAGGCCCAACCCCGCTGGCTCCTCGAAGGCATGGCCATCCTCAACGAGTCGCGTCGCTCCAGCGCCGGCCGCATCCGCTCGAGCATGTTCGAGATGTACATGCGCACCGACGTCCTCGAGGACCGGATCATGGGCCTCGATCAGATGTCCAACTTCCCTCGCCGCTGGCCGCAGGGGAACGTCTGGTACCTGTACGGCTCGCGCTTCCTCTGGTGGCTCACCGAAACCTACGGCTTCGACGTCCTGGCCGCGATCAAGACCGAGACCAGCGATCAGCTCCTCCCCTACGCCGTCAATCGCTACGTCCGTCGCAGCACAGGCCGCACCTACGAGGAGCTGTACGAAGGCTGGGTCACCTGGATGCGCAGGCACTATGGCAAGCAGCTCGCGGAGGTCGCCCAACGCGGCCTGCGTGAGGGCACCCGCCTGACCCGGCACGGACAGTGGGTCGCCCGCCCTCGCTTCGTTCCCCCTTCCGCGCGCACCAGCGCCGGCTACGCCGAGCTGCTCTACTATCGCTCCGACTACCAGGATCGCTCGGGCTTCCATCGTCTCACGCTGACGTCTCCGAGCACGGTACACAGCGCTGATGCCACCCTGGTCGCGCGCACGCAGGGCGCCGGCTCCGCGTCCTTCGGCCCCGACGGCTCGCTTGTCTTCAACTCGGCGGAGCCCTGGCGTCGCGTCTACAGCTTCAACGATCTGATCCGTCTTCCGCCGCGCACCACGGCCCCCTCGGGCCTCGAGCCCCATCGACAGCGGATCACCCACGGCATGCGTGCGCAGGACCCGGACATGAGCTCCGACGGTCGCCACGTGACGTTCACCGTGAACCACCGGGGCACGACCTTCCTCAAGATCGCACGGCTCACTCCCGAGGGCGGGCTCGATGGCGTGCGCACGCTGGTTCCGAGCGCGCGCTACGAGCAGGCGTACACCCCGCGGTTCTCTCCCGACGGCTCCCGCGTCGCCTATAGCTGCTGGAGCCAGGGCGGATACCGCGACATCCGCGTCGTCGATGTCGCCACCGGACGCTTCCAGCAGCTCATGCACGACCGCGCCATGGACATGCAGCCGAGCTTCTCGCCCGACGGTCGCTGGCTGCTGTTCAGCTCGGACCGCACCGGGATCCCGAACGTGTACGCGTGGGAGACCGCGACCGGCAAGCTATGGCAGGTCACCAACGTGCGCACCGGCGCGTATCAGCCCGAGCTGTCGCCCGACGGCCGCACGCTCGTCTACGTCGGATACACCTCCGACGGCTACGACCTGTTCTCCATGCCGTTCGATCCCGCGTCGTTCCTCCCCGCGCCGGAGTACGTCGAGCAACGCCCTCAATCCTCACCCAATCCCCCGCACAACGACTACGAGACGCGCCCGTACAACCCGCTCCCCTCGCTGCGCCCGCGGCGCTTCGAGCTCGAGTACGGACCTGGCACCTTCGGGCAGGCGCTGACGATCCGCACCGCGGGCATGGATGCCGTCGGGCATCACAGCATCTCGGGACTGGTCGCGATCGAGACGAAGGAGGCGGTGCCCTACCTGGCGGCGAGCTACGGCTACGGGAGGTTGCCCTTCGACTTCGGCAGCACGGTGTGGCGGTCGCTCTCCCCGCGCAGGGACTATCGCGTGGGCGAGCAGGAGCCGACATGGCTCGAGACGACCATCGGCTGGAACAACTACGTGAGCTACTCGAAGTCCACGAGCTTCGACACGCAGTACTGGTCGTTGGGGTACTCGATCGCGCGATTCAACGGGGATCTGCCGGTCGGCAAGGGCATCGACCCGTACTCGACGGTGGGCTACGACCCGCCGCGCGGCTA
>CAYMUE010000055.1:27347-28797 GCA_964393505.1 uncultured Polyangiaceae bacterium | reverse complement strand
GCCTCGGGCGACTACCCCCGTCGCGGCCTGTACTACGTGAGCGGCTTCGCGGACACCGATCTGGTACAGGCCCTGCGCTACTCGGTCTTCCAGGGCGGCTACGTCCTGCGCGGCTACAAGCCCCTGAGCTTCATCGGAAGCCAGTACCACCTGTTCAACTTCGAGTACCGCTTCCCGATCGTCGCGGTCGACCGCGGAATATCCACGCTGCCGGTCTTCCTGCAGCGCATCAACGGCAACCTGTTCCTCGACTACGCGGGGTCGTTCGACACGCTCGACGTGGACAACTGGCGGTCGCAGTTCCACACGGGGATCGGCGCGGAGCTGTGGACGGAGCTGCAGCTCGGCTACTCCACGACGCTCAACATGCGCCTGGGATACGCGCGAGGATTCGGCAACTTCGCGATCGAGGGCGGGCAGAAGTACATCGTCATCGCGATGCCCTATTGAGACACCGACACCGGGCACTATCGCGCGTCCCGCCGTGATACCCTGATCCCATGCGCCGGTCGCGTTGCTCCTGCTCCGTGCGGGCCTTCGCCCCTCCCGTCGTGCTCGCTGCCTCGTGGATCGTGTGGCTCGCTGCGTGCGGTCCGGAAGGCGCCGCCCCCGAGAACGTGCGCGCCGTCGGCCAACCCCTCGCGGCCTACTGCCAGGCCCAGGTCAACGGCGTCGGCACGATCGACGTCGAGACCGACTACCTGCCTCACGTCGTGCACTGCGAGAATGGCGGCGCCCCCTACGAGTCGCTGAAGGCGCAGGCTGTCTCGGCTCGTACGTTCCTCTACTACAAGCTCGAGACCGCGGGCTCGATCAACGACGGCACCTCCGACCAGGTGTACTCCTGCGGAAGCGAGCCGACCGCGGACCAGATCAAGGCGGTCCAGGAGACCTCGGGGCAGTTCCTCTCGTACAAGGGCGACACCCTCTGCGCCTTCTTCGTCGCCGGCGCCAAGCAGAGCCCGCCGTCGTGCCAGGGCGGCACCGACGACGCCACGAACACCGAGAAGTACGTCACCTACAACTGGGGCCTGTCGGGCGACGCCATCCACCAGACGACGCTCGGGTGGGTCAACACCGGCAACACGCGCAACCGCGGCTGCCTCTCGCAGTGGGGATCGCGCTGCCTCGCGAACGACGGCTGGGGCTACGCCGACATCCTCCACTTCTACTACGGCATGGACTCCACCCTCGAGACCGCCACCGGCTCGTGCGTGACCCCGCAGAACCAGCCGCCCAAGGGCAACCTCGACGCCGCCGATTGCACCTCCGTGCGTGGTTGGGCCCAGGACCCCGATGAGCCCGACAAGGCCGTCGAGGTCCACGTGTCGTTCGATGCACCCTTCGGCGATCCCAGCGCCACCACAATCGTCGTGACCGCCAATCAGAAGCGCGACGATCTGTGCACCGCGATCGGCTCGTGCAACCACGCCTTCGACGTCGCGATCCC
>CAYMUE010000055.1:19345-27247 GCA_964393505.1 uncultured Polyangiaceae bacterium | reverse complement strand
GGTCAGTTGGTGTTGAGCTCGACGCGCAGCAGCTTGCGGCCGATGAACAAATAGTCGCCGTGCTGCAGCTCGCGCTCGCCGAGGATGCGCACGTAGGTGCCGTTGCGGCTGTTGAGATCGGTGAGCTGCAGACGTCCACCGGCCTCTTCGATGCGGCAGTGCGTGCCGGACATGTACGGGTCGCCCGGGAAGTTCAGATCGCCGCCCTCGCGTCCGATCTGCAGCGACGAGCCGCGCGCGCACACGACCATGCCGGGGCTTCCGCCCTCGAACACCTGCACGATGCGGAACGGTCCGGGGTGCTTGGGTGACGAGTAGAAGTAGGTTCCGTCGGGTCCGGGGGTATCGGGCGTGACGGGGTTCGGCTCGATGGCGAACATCTGCTCGCCGGCGAGGAACGTGTCGCCGATCGCGACGTCGACGGTGCCGCGCACGCGGATGTAGACGCCGTTGAGCGAGCCTTCGTCGCGCACCACGAGCTTGTCGTTGCGATAGAAGAAGTTCGCGTGACGCGGCGAGATGAACGGATCGTCGGGAAGCTGCAGCGAGCCGCTGCGCCCCGCGAGGTGCTCGTCGGCGCGCAGGTGATACGACAGCCCCTCCATGCCTTCACCCCGGATCAAGACCAGCTTGGCCTTGGAGGGGTTCTGCATGTCGCTGAAGAAGACCGTGCGCGCGTTGAGGATCTCTGGCGGCACGCCAGCGCCGCAGCGTCCGCAAAACTTGTGGCCAACCGGAACGGATGCCGAGCACGAAAGGCAGACGTAGTTGCGTGCTTGCTCCATGAGCTCCTCCTGGGAAAGGTGCGCGTACGGGCTGTCGTGGGCGACCACCCCTGCGGCCGCAGGCGCAGACGGTAACACTTCTGGCGATGGAAGGGGGTTCTGGATTGCGTCGGCCCGAACGGTCGGTTCGGGTTCGGGTACCCACTCGGACAACGGCGGCGCCACCCGACGACTCGGCGGCCCCGAGGGTCCGTCCACGGGCTTCGATCCCGGCACTTCGATAACCTTGGGCACCGGGAGCGACGACGGTACCGGATGGGCAGGCCACAACGTCAGGTCGTGACCGCAGGAGCATGAGGCCGTTCCGATCGGACTGAACCGATCGCACCGCCCGCAGACGATCCCGACTTCGTGCTCCATGCCGCATCCAGAATGGGAAGGACACTTGTAGCCGCGTGCCCGCGGCCCGGTCAAGCTGCCTGCCGGCCGTCAACCGCCGCCCTTCCCGCCCCACCCCGATCATCCCGGTGACGCCGACCCCCGGATGCTCCAGATTGATCGCCCATCCCCGCGTGCCGACCTTGCTCCCGAGGCCCCGATGAACGACCGCTTCCTGCGCGCCTGCCGTCTCGAACCCGTCGATACCACCCCCGTCTGGTTCATGCGCCAGGCCGGACGCTACATGCCCGAGTACCGCGCCCTGCGCGCACGCTACTCGATGCTCGAGCTCTGCCGCACCCCCGAGCTCGCCGCCGAGGTCACGCTCCAACCCCTGCGATTCGGTCTCGATGCCGCCATCGTCTTCGCCGACATCCTCCTGCCCCTCGAGCCCATGGGCGCCCCGTTCGAGTTCGCCGCGGGCGAAGGCCCCGTCATCCATCACCCGATCCGCGATCTCGACGCCATCGATCGCCTCCGCCTCATCGATCCCGACGAGTCCCTCGGCTACGTGCTGCAGGCCATCCGCATCCTCCGGAGTGAGCTGCGGGTGCCCTTGATCGGCTTCGCAGGCGCCCCCTTCACCCTCGCCAGCTACCTCGTCGAGGGGGGCAGATCCTCGCAGTTCGCCAGGACCCGCAGGCTCATGCTCGCCGAGCCCGAGGCCTGGCACCGGCTCATGGGCAAGCTCACCGAAGTCGTGCGCCGCTTCCTGCGCGCACAGATCGAGGCCGGCGCCCAGGCCGTGCAGCTCTTCGACTCCTGGGTCGGCGCCCTCGCTCCCGACGACTACGCCTGCAGCGTCGCACCCCACATGCGCACGCTGCTCGCGGATCTGGAGACCACCGGCGTTCCCGTGATCCACTTCGGCACCGGCAACCCCGCCCTGCTCGAGCCGATGGCGCGCGCCGGCGGCACCGTCATGGGCATCGACTGGCGCGTGCGCCTCGACGACGCCTGGCGTCGCGTCGGATACCACAAGTCCGTGCAAGGCAACCTCGACCCCGCGGTGATGATCGCTCCCCGCGAGGTGATCCAGCGCAAGGCACGCGAGGTGCTCGCGCAGGCCGCAGGCCGACCCGGGCACGTGTTCAACCTCGGCCACGGCATCACTCCCGACGTGCCCCCCGACGAGGTCGCCGCGCTGGTGGACTTCGTGCACGCTCAGAGCCCGTCCCTCCGATCGCGATACGCTGCCCCCGAGTCCTGAGCCCCCGAGGCAAACCATGACCGACGCCATCCTCCTCGTCGCCCACGGAAGCCCCGATACGATCGACCAGGTCCCGGAGTTCCTCGCGAACATCCGTCGCGGCCGCCCCACGCCCCCCGAGCTCGTGCGCGATGTGCAGCGCCGCTACGCGGCGATCGGTGGACGCTCCCCGTTGCTCGACGCCACGCGCGAGCAGGCGCGCTTGCTGTCGGAACGCGTCGGCCTCCCCGCCTTCGTCGCGATGCGCATGTGGCACCCCTACCTGCACGAGACCCTGCGCGAGACCGCCGCACGAGGGATCACCCGCCTGCTCGCCGTCGTCATGGCCCCGCACAGCGCCTTCATCTACGAGGCTGCGCTGCGCCAGGCCGCCAGCAAGCTGGCTGCAGAAGGCGTGTCGTCACCCGAACTGATCGTGGCTCCCTGCATCGGCGAGGAGCCCGCGCTCATCGACACGTTCGCCTCCCTCGTGCGCGAGCAGCTGCGCGACCTCGACCCGCGCCAGCGCTCCAGGTGGGTGCTGCTCCCCTCCGCGCACAGCCTCCCCATGCGCACCATCGAGGCCGGCGACCCCTACCCTTCCCTGGTGGAGAAGACCGCCCACGCCGTGATCGAGCGTCTCGCCGGCGACGCCCTGCCCTCGATCCTCACCTTCCAGAGCCAGGGCATGACCCGCGAGGCCTGGCTCGGCCCCGACCTTCCCACGGTGTTCGAGCGCGTGAAGGCCACCGGCGCCAAGGGCGTGATCGTGGCGCCGATCGGCTTCCTCGCCGACCACGTGGAGACCCTCTACGATCTCGACATCGAAGCGCGAGAGCTGGCGTCCGAAGCGGGTCTCGAGCTCCGCAGAGCGCGATGCCCGAACACCGAGCCAGGGTTGATCGACGCGTTGGAGGCGGTAGTGCGCAGGCTGGGGAGGTGAGCGCCCCTCAGTCGCGGGTGCAGACCACGTCGTCGATCTGGATGTGATCCCGATCGGTCTGCGTGTAGCTCGCGTAGAAGATCAGCCGCACCTGCGTCGTGTTGCCCTGCAGCTTGAACGTCTGCTGCACCCAGTCGGCCGAGTCGATCGGCACGAAGTCCACGTACGTGCTCCACCCCGCCTTGCTGTAGACCCGATGCCGGATCTGTCCGTGCCCGCGCACCCAGTACGCGCACGTGTAGGTCCCCACCGGCAGATCGAACCCCTCGGAGGTGAACCGCTCCGCAATCCCGGTCTGGACCAGCTGACACGCAAGCGCGCCGCTGTGCACCGACGTCGAGTACGGCAGCACCTTGCTCGGCGGGATCTCGTTCGCCCCCGTGTTGTCCGCTCCGAAGTCCGTCCCCATCCAGTACACCGGGATCTGATGGCCGTAGCCGTCGTCCCCCCACTGCTCGAACCCGCCGTTGGGAACCATGTTCGACGCGTGCTCCACCGGCTGGCACAGGTGGGAGGCCGTGTCGCACGCGGGCTTCGCCTGCAGGCAGTCCGCGGTGGTGGCGCAAGCGCCTTCGGCCAGCACGCACTTGCCCTGCTTCGGATCGCACACCTGCCACGTCGGGCAGTTGACGCCGGCGCATGGATCCCCGGCGATGCAGGTGTGGGTCGCGGGATCGCACACCGGCGTCGCTGGAGTCCCCGCACAATCCGCGGTCTGACCGCACTTGCCCGGCTGCAGCTCGCACACGTGCGACGCGTTGCACGTCTCCCAGGACCAGCAGTCCGACGCGTCCCCGCACAGCCCCGGCAACGGGTCGCAAGCGCCCGTCACGACGTCGCACTGCGCCCAGCTCCCGCAGGGCTGGGTGTCGCAGGGCGAGGGCTGTCGAACACACGCCACGTCGTCGATCACCAGATCCCCTTGAGCAGGATCCGTGCTCCGGATCGAGAAGATCAGCTCGAATACCCCGTCCACATCCACCGGGAGCGTGAGCTGATAGGCCACTGTCTGCCAGTCCCCCTGGATGGTGTGGTATCCGCTCGGCTGATACGACGAGAATCCGTTGCCGCTCGTTCCGTGGTAATGCGCATTGCGAATCTGCCCGTGGCCCTTCACCCGGTAGGTGCAGTCGTAGCGTCCCGCCTTCACGCTCTGCGGCGCAGTCGAGAGACGCACATGATCGTCGGAGGGGTTTCCGACGCGGAGCGCGAACGGTCCGTGGCTGGTGTCGGTGCTCTTCGTCACCAGCGACGTGTCCACCGTGGAGGTGTCCCCCAGCCACGCCTGCGGCACGTCTCCCGTCCACACCTCAAAGCCACCGTTGACGATGATGTTTCCCGCCGGCTCCTGCCAGACCGAGGAGCCGTCCTCCGGGGCGTCGATGCTGCCATCGACACCGGCCTCCGACGCGTCCGGAAGCACGGCGCCGTCGGGGGAACCGGCCTCGCCTGCGTCGGTGGACGCATCCGTCGGGTTCGAGCTGTCGAGGGAGGCTTCCGATGCGGCCTCGGCTGCGGCGCTGTCCGGGGGTGCCGCATCCGCACCCGCCTCGCCGCCCGCCCCGTTGTTCGAAGGCGTGGATGCGTCGTCGGAGCAGGCGATGAGCAGGAACGACAGACAGGGCAGGGACCAGTACAGGCTGCGCATGGAAGGGAACTCCGTGGGGTGAAGCGAGGCGATGCTGCTACCAGACGCGATCCCGCCTGGGCGTCAAGGAGAAACTCGCCACTGTGCTCTCACCCTGCTCCCGGTCCGCCGCAATCAGTTCAATACGACAAATGTGAGAGCTCCCAATGCAACCGCGACAAGGGAGCTGAAGATCGCGGTGCCCCCAGGATCGAACTGGCTCACCTCGGCCTTGCGGATGCGCGATCCTGCGATGACCGTCTCACCCCGATTGCCGCCGCTCATCAGAAGGTCCGAGCCGTGCCGCGACACCGCCACGGGATAGTCGAAGTAGAACTCCTGACCATCGTCCCTCGTCACCGCCAGTTCGAATTCGTGCCTGTTCAACTCGAAGGTGGTTCCGTCGGGACGCTCTACCCGGGCGCGTCTGAACCCAGTGCTGTCCCTGCTCTGCCGCTCCCCGACCTCCTCGTGAGTCAGATCCGGTAGAGCGCTGATCTTCACCGGCTCCCACCGGTAGCAGCCTGCCAGACTGGCGCAGCCGAGGGCGCAAACAAGGACTCCCAGACAGGGTCTCATGCCCGGCAGTCTGCACCGACCCTTGTTTCGTGTCCAGCACCGTGCACGAGACACGGAACGCGCGCGGCAGTGGTTCAGGGACGCGGAGCAGGAGGCGGGACGGGCGGCGGAGCCGGCACGGGCGCAGAAGAAGACGAAGCGGCTGGCGGCGGGGAGATGCGCGCGATGACCATCTCGATGCGACGGTTCTTCGCGCGCCCCTCCTCGGTTCCGCTCGTGTCCACGGGGCGCTCGGAGCCGAAGCCCTGCGCCTCGAGACGCTCCTCCGCGATCCCCTTGCGCTTGAGATAGTCGAGCACGCTCTTGGCGCGCTGCTGCGCCAGGGTCTTGTTCAGCGCCGGCGGCCCCTTGTCGTCGGTGTGCCCCGAAATCAGCACCTTGGTGTCCGGGTAGTCCACCAGCGCCTGCAGCGCCACCTCGAGCGTTGCCTGCGACGCTTTCGTGAGCGCCGCAGAGTTCTTCTCCAACGACAGCGTCCGAATCTGACCCTCCCGCCAATCGATCTGCGGAGGCACCACGTCCGGAACACCGTCGTAGTCCCGGAATCCGTTCTTCGTCTCCGGCTTGCCCGGCGCTGCGTCGCGCGGGTCCTCAATGCCGTCTCCGTCGTTGTCCAGCTCCGCACACCCATCGTCGTCGCGGAACCCGTCCCGATCCTCCGCCTCGTAGGGACACTTGTCCTTCTCGTCCGCCAGACCGTCACCGTCGGAGTCCGTGGGGAGTCGCCGCTTGCCGAACAACGAGATCGTGTCGCCCACCGTCGGCCTCTTCTGACCACCCCAGCTCGTGCGCCAGAACACCCCCGCGCTCCCCGCCGCCGCGTCGCCAAAAGCCGTGTTGACCGTCCAGTGCGGGTCGAGACGGTACTGCACGCGCCCCTCGCCCGTGTTGACCCCCTCGGGAGCGTTGTGGTGGTAGACGCTCTCTACGTACAAGCGCCGGTTGATCTGGCGACCGACCGTGAGGATCGGCTCGGCCACCGATGCGCCGAAGCCGAACCCGATCTTGTCCACGCCGAGCTTGTCGAAGAGCTGGCGCTTGAGGGAGGGGTTGTGGAACTGCTCCACCAGGCGCGCCACCTGGCGACGCACCTCGCCGTCGTGCTCGTCGACCGCGTCGACCCGCCCCGTGATGAGCAGCGTGAGGATCTGGTACTCGGGCAGCTCGGGCGACGACGCGAGGAGCAGCTCGGGCCGGTTCAGCGGACCGCGCAGCTCCGTGGCCACCCGCGTGTCCACCGTGGTCCCCTCCGCGAGCACGTCGATGATGATGTCCAGAGGGAGCGCCTTCTGCGCCGTGTCGGTGTCGCGCATGGCGATGCGGCCGGGCTCCGCTGCCTCGAGGTCGGCTGCCTTGCGCGCCGCGATGTCGCCTCCCAACAGGGTGATAATGCCCGTTCGGATCACGAACGGATTGTCGAACAGGTGGAACACGCCCCCCGGCATGACCTGCAGCCCGCCGTCCACCCGCGCGAGCGTTCCCTTCCGATCGAGCACCATCCGCCCCGTCAGCCCGAGCGTGCTCCCGGTCCCCGTCATCGTCATCGGCGTGCGCATCTGCACCTCCAGGCGCAAATGCCCTTCACCCTCGAGGGCGTTCTTCGAGGGCTTGACCTTCCCCAGCCAGTCGAGCACCCGCACCGACGTGTTCGAAGCGGGCGTCGCCGTCATCGGCATCTTCTGATCCACCAAGTCGATGTTGCCGTCGGAGAACGCCACCGAAATCGCCGTGTCGCCCGGCGCCGATGCGGTCTCGACGTGCGCCTTGGCGCGCGCCGTGCCGATGGGGAAACCGTCCTGCAGCACCGGCAGCTTGCTCAGCGCGAGATCGAACACGGAGGAGAGCTTCCACGCGCTCCACAACCCCGCCGCAGGCTCCGCTCCCGATGGCGTCGGCGCGAAGGTGATCCGCCCGATGCCGCTCAACCCTCCAAGCCCCGCCGTCGCCCCGATCTTCCCGAGCTCCAGCGTGTTGCCCGACGCCCGCCCGTCGAACGCGATGTTCTCGAACCGCTGGTGCAGCGCAAGCACCGTCACCGCCGCCGACTTCGCCCCCACCGCTCCGGTGAAGGTCGGTGCGCCCAGCGTGCCCCCCACCGCGATGTTGCCGTTGAACGTGCCGGAGGGATCCACGACGCCCGACGGGAAGAACGGGCGGAAGAGCGCGAGCGGGAGCGCCATCGCGACGGCACCGTCGACCGCTGCGCCTTCGGCGCGCACGCCGTTGCGACGCAGCGCCACCAGCGATGCGCGCGAGGTGAGCGTGGAGTCGAACAGGTGCTGTCCGAAGGCTACGCGGAGCTGCTGCTGGGTGGCTCCGAGATCGAGCGTGACGTTGACCGGAACCGGCGGAGAGTCGAAGCTCTTCACCGTGCCCTTCACCTCGGAGCGGACCGCGAGGG
>CAYMUE010000055.1:14362-19245 GCA_964393505.1 uncultured Polyangiaceae bacterium | reverse complement strand
CGCGCCTGGAGCGTGGAGACCCCCGCCGTGTGCCCCCAGTGCCCGGAGATGAGGCCGAAGTCCTGACCCCGGTACTTCACCCGGCGCGCCTCCACCGACACGTCGATCGTGGGATCGTCCGAGCGACCTCCGATCGTCGCCGTCAGATCGAGCTGCCCCACCATCGCAACCGCCGGGTATGCCTTCGTGAGCTGGTCCAGATCCACGGCCGCAAGCTGCAGCTTCCCGTCCACCGCGCCGCCCTTCCAACGAACCTTCGCGTGCGCCGGATCGACGTCGAGCTCGAGCTCGAGCTCGAGGTGGATCGTCCCGACCGCCCCACCCCGCGCGTCGATCGTGACCTTCGATCGCGGCACGCCCGCCGGGTTCCACAGCCGGATGTCCACCACGCCGATCGGGAGCCTCGCGAACCTCGCGTCATCGCTGTGGATGGTCACGAGCCGGTCCACGCCCTTGACGCCGGGCGTGGTGGGCGCGGCGAGGTCGACGTGCATGCGCGCTGCGCCGCTGAGGTCCGACAGGCCAGGAAGCTCGGAGGCGAGCGCGTCGAGAGAGGTGTCGAAGTCGAACTTCACGTCCGGGTTGGCGGCGACCGACTCGGGGGTGGAGGGGGGAGCCGGCGCCTGCGCCGAGGCGGGTCGGAGGAGGACGAGCAGCGAGACGACGCACAGCGCGAAGAGCAGACGGGTCTTCTTGCGAAGGATCGGATTCATGGCTCAGAAGACCTCCCCGAGACCGACGTAGAAGGCGAACTTCGACTCACGCGGATAGGCGTCGAGACGGTTGAGGCGGAAGCCGACATCGGCGCGGACCAGGCCGAGAGGCGTGGCGACGCGCAGCCCGGGGCCCGCGGTGAAGTTCCAGGTGCTGGGCGTGAAGGTCCACTTCTTCGCCTGGACGTCGCCCATGTCGGAGAAGCCGACGACGGAGAAGGGGCCCGCGAAGTTGTAGCGCAGCTCCACGGTCGCCTGGACCATGCTGAAGCCGCCCACCGGGATGTGCGTGCAATCCCCTTCGGGAGTGCACTCGTCGAGAGATGGAGACAGACGCCTCGAGCCGAAGCCGCGCACGGTGTTGGCGCCGCCCAGGTAGTACCTCGCGCTCAAGGGCACGCCGGGACTCGATCCATAGGGGATCATGGTTCCGCCCTGGATGCGGCTCACGAACTGCAGGCGCTTGGCCGGCTTGTAGTACCCCCGCACGCCGAGCTGCCCCTTGTGGAAGTCGTAGTCGCCGAAGAACGCCCCCCCCGCCATGTCATACAAAGCCTCGAACACCGCCCCGTTCGTCGGCCTCGCGATCGAATCCGTCAGGTGCAACGTCCCCTTCAGCTCGCCGTAGCTCAGCAGGTACGGATCGCTGAAGTCGCGCCCGAGCTGCGTGGTGTTCCGATCGAGCGCGGGGCTGATCTCGAAGTAGTCGAAGCGCGTGAGGTAGTGGGTCAGCGAGGCGTTGAAGATGCCGCCGAACCAACGCGACGCACCGAATCGATCTCCGACAGTCCAGAAAGAGTAGCCCTCACGGATGTCGGAGGTGAAGATGGGCGCGAGGGTCCAGACCAGGAACGGCTCAAGGATGCCCTTCTTGGTGAACGCAGGCTCCACCTTCGTGACCGGCCCATGACGGTCCGCGCTCCACGGGTTCGGCAGCTCCGCGTATCCCCCCACCACCGTGAAGTCGAGCCGCGTCAGATTGCCCAACAGGTTCGTGTGCGTGTAGACCGCCGTCAGACGCTCCTGCCACCGAATCGCCTCGAACGCGATGTCCGGCCCGATCGTGATGCTCTGCGGATCCGCCTCGCTCAGCCTCACCGTGAGCACGACCTTGCCGTCCCGAACCTCCGTCGGCGGCGTCACCGCCGTCCACCGGAACACCCGCATCGCCTTCAGGCTCTGCTCCATCTGGTTCGTCACCCCGGGCGAGTACCGCTTGCCGATCGCGAACTGCACCTCGCGATCGCACATGTACTGCGGAACCTTGTGCAGCCCCTCGAACCGGATCGCGCTAATCACCGCCCGGGGACCAGGGTTGACGTAGAGCTCCACCTCCGCTCGCTTCGCCCCCTCGTGCACATCGGCGCTCGCCTGCACCGCAGCCAACGGGAAGCCCCGCTGCAGCAGCTCCACACGCAAGTCGCCAATCGACGCGTTGAGCAGCGCCACCTCGAACGGACCCGCTTGCTTCAGGCTCGCCTGGGCTTCCACCTTGCGACGCTCCGCCTCGTCGGGCTCCGCGCCGTCCGCCCAGCGGAACCGAAGCGATGTCACCATCGTCGGCTCCCCCTCCTGCACCTGGATCGTCAACGTCGCCTTGTCCGCCTCGCGATCGATCACCGGAACGACCGACACCACGCGCGCCTGGTAGTAGCCGTGCGCCCGGTACACATCCTCGATCCCGCGAGCGTCCACCGACACCAGCGCCGGATCGAAGTGGAAGTCGCGCGTGAAGGGGACCCACGACGACTCCCCGACGTGCAGGTAGCGAAGCATCTCTCCCTTGGAGAACCGCTTCATGCCTTCGAATGTGACGTCGCTGATCTTGGGCTGTGGACCTTGCACGTCGCGCAATGCCCGCGCGTGCGACGCGCAGCCGATGTTGGAGACGAGCAGCGCCACGACGAGCAGCAACCCGAAGAGCCGCTGGATGGAGATCCCGCCCGGGGGCATCCCCCCGGGGCATTCAGACATCGTCATCGGTTGTTCCCCGTTCGTCGTGAGAATCCACGACGGCGGTCATGATGCCACAGGTTCGAGGAGAATCGGAGCGCCGCGCGTTCGGGAGAGCGCGCGTTCGATGCTCACGGGTGAGATCGCGACACGACCCATCCACTCGGTGGGGTCACCGAGCCGCATCAGTCGCGTCTCGCCAGAGCGGTGTCAGTTGACGTGCTGGCTGAAGACGACCTCCGCCGAAGGCGCTGCCGCACCCGCATCCTTCTCCGCCGTGATCGACAGATCGAACGCGGTCTCGGGCACCGACCCCTCGAACTTCCCCTCGCGATCCTTGTCGTCATAGACAAGCGTCCCGACACGCGTCCACTGCGAGTTGGCGTCCTTCCGCTGCCAGATGACGTAGTGCTGCGTACCCGCCGCCACGCGATCCGCCGGCGCGAGGTTCAACGCCTTGATCTCGAGGAGCGTCTGGTGCTGGTCGGCCTTCACATCGGCAACGATCTTCGCGTCGGCGCCGAGAGCCTTCGGAGAGGGCACCGTGTACTTGAGCGGTCCGCCGCACGCAGCAAGAAACAGCACAGTACCAGCGAGGATGGTCTGAAGTCGGTTCATGAAGCTCTCTCCTTTGCCTTCGTTCCTGTGTGTGTGGACACGTGTTCAACCGAGACTGAGATGCCCGCGGAGCCCGCGACGGTGCGATGCCCGTGAACGTCCCCTGATGACATCCAGCTCGATGTGCAAGCGTCACGATGATGACCCGCTTCGCCAGACATTGCGAGAGGGATTTTTCCGGCATGTGGCGTGAGGACTGCTGTCCTCAGCCCCGACGAAATCCATTCCTCGACCCCTGGGAATCCTCAGCATGTCCGACGGGCGAGGACATGACTCCTCAGGGGCCTGCCAATTCTTCTGCTCCGGTCGTCTCGGACGCACCGCCCCGCCGACGCCCCCCCAGAGGCGCCTGCGCCGGGATGAATCTGGATCCGAACGACGACGCTCCCGCGCCGGATCTCAGAACCGATACCCGAGCCCCACGCCGAGACGGAAGTCCCACGTGTTCTGCCCCGCCACCGTATAGGGGAACAGAACCGGGAGGTTGGGAGCGTCGACGCGACTCGCCCAGTCGCTCTCCTGGCTGAGGTTCTTCGAAGCCCGCAGCTCGATCGGAAGCTCCAGCTTCGCGGGCAGCTCGAGCGCCAGCCCCACGCCCATCGTCAGCATCGTCGAGGCCTTCGTCGACGCCTGGATGCCGCTCTCGACCTGCTCCTTGTTCGTCAGGTATTGCGCGCCCCCCGTCACCTCGTTCGATGGCGAAGCCGATGACGGCCGCACGAACTCCGGCCCCACAAACACCGCGAGCTTGCCGAACGGCACGGGGAGGAACCCTTTGAGAAGGATCGGGATACGAATCGATTTCGTGTCCACCTTCTCGCGGATCTTCACCACGTTGTTGTAGGTCACGTTGCGAAGCAGCGTGCTGCTGTCGTAGAGGAGGTCGAGCTCGAGCCCCACGTACTTGACGAACCGCGCCTCGACGTAGACGCCTGCGCCCCAGCCGAAGCCGCCCGCGTTGCCCATGAACCCCAGGCCGTCGTTCCCCGCGGGGGTGTCCGACGGCGTCGAAAACAGATTGCCGCCCGCGAAGCCCTTGGCTCCCGCCGCGATCTGCACTGGCGAATCCGCCTTCTTCCCGCCCTCCGGCTCTTCGACCTTGCCGGACTGAACGGCCGCGCCCTTGTCCCCCTTCCCCTCCTCCGCGACGCCTGCAGCCTTGTCATCCGACGCCGACTTCGTCTCCACCGTCTCATCGGCCTTCACGGACGTCGTCTGAAGCATCCACGCGACCACGGCGGCCGCCAGGCAAGCGAACGATGATGCACGCATCGGGGAACCTCCGAGCACCATGCATAGACGATGCGTCTGTCAGCATCAACGCCGCACGACCCTCCACGCCGCTGCCAGCACCACGCCTGCACCAGCGATCCCCAACGGCCCCGGCATCTCCTTCCAGAAGACCGCACCCACCGCGACCGCCGTCACGGGCTCGATCAGGCTCAACACCGACGCATGGCTCGCGGGCACTCGGTTCAGACCTCGCAGGAAGAGCCACCCCCCCAACACCGCGATCAGCAGCGCCCCAACGACCAGGAGCGACACCGGCATCGCCCCCGGATTCAGCCCGCCCGCAGGCACGAACCACGGCACGATCAC
>CAYMUE010000055.1:12402-14262 GCA_964393505.1 uncultured Polyangiaceae bacterium | reverse complement strand
TTCCCCGTGTCGATCAGCCCCAGCGCCAGCATCCCCCCCCAGTCCCTCGCCCCGCGCTCCCTGCCTCTTCCATCGAGCCAGGCCATCGGCCCCAACACCACCACCGTCACCGCGAACACGACCAGCGTTTCGAACGCAGGTGACACCCTCGCCATCCGCTCGACCGGACGGAAGACCAAGCTCCAGCAGCCCCACAGAAGGCCCGCCCCGACCACCATCGCGTAACCCGCGATGCGCCGCGACCGTTCGGGATCGTGCGAGACGCGCGCCGTCATGCCCTCGTAAGCGCCGCCTCCGCCGCCGCGATCTCGGCCTCCTGCTCCCGCTCGCGCGCTGCCCCCTGCTCCGGGTCCTCGAATTCGATCCGTCGCAGCGAGCTGCGCGCCTGCTCGATCACCCTGCGTACCCCCGCTGCCTGCACCAGCCCGCGTCGCCACGCCTCGAGCGCCGCTCCCACGTACGTGTCGAAGAACACCACCCCCTGTGCAAGCCAACGCTCCCGCTCCTCGGGCGGCGTCCCAACCACGTCGTGAATGAACACCGCCCTCACCACGTCGGAGTGCTCCTGCACCATCCTGCGCCCGAACACCGCATCGCCCTGTCCACTGTCCCCCACGAACACGAAGTCGTACTCGGGGTACAGCGCAAGGTACCGCTCGAAGCTCTCGTACTTCCCCCGCGCGATGTTCGCGTTGCCCACCAGCCGGCGAAAGGCCCCGCCCAGCACGCACGCCCCGTGGATCCCCAACGACCGCAGCGTCTCGAGCGTCATGCTCTCGATCACACCGAGACGATCGCTTGGCCGCGCCGTCACGAAGGTCAGATCGCCCTCCCGATCCGGCTCGTCGTGCGGCCCCCGGTCGAGCTCCCGATAGAAGGGGATCACCCCGGGGTAGACGGTCCTGGCGGGGAAACGCTCGTCCTTCCAGTTCGCGAGGAACGTGTCGTCGATGTCGCTGAGCACCTTGAGCGGCGGGAGCTCGCGGCGCGCATGCGCCGACGCGATGTGCTCCAGAATCTGGGTGCGCACCGGCTCGGAGTCGATGTCGTGGAAGACGAGCTTCACCAGATCGTGGTGCTCGCCACCCAGGTCCACGGCGTTCTTGAGCGCCGTGAGCTCCTCGCCTCGCACCCCGAGGAACAGCTCGAGCAGCTCCCACTCGTCACGCCCTCCCGTGTGCCCCTTCTGCAGCTCGAGCACGCGCTCGGCCTTCGCCTGCACCGTCTCCGCCTCGCTCCTCGGACTCGTCGACTCGCGCTCGCTCATGCCCGGCCTCTATCACCGTCGCGACGTCCACGCGAGTGCCCCCGCGAGCTCCTTCAACGCGTTGCGAGCCGCCCTCAGCCCCGATCGCGCAGACGATAGCCAACCCCAGCCTCGGTCAGGAGCATCTGCGGCCGCGCAGGCTCGCGCTCGACCTTCCTGCGCAGCTCGGCCATGTGCACGCGCACGTAGTGCGACTGCGATGCATACGCCGGCCCCCAGATCTCCGTCAGGATCTGCCGGTGCGTCAACACCTTGCCGGCGTTGCGGGCGAGCAGCGCCAACAGACGAAACTCCGTGGGCGTCAGCTTCACATCGCGATCACCCACACGGACCTCGTGACGCGCGAAGTCCACGAACAGCTCGCCCACCTGCAGCGTGCTCGGCGCCAACATCCCCCCGGACTGCGCCGCGTGACGCAACGAGACCCTCATGCGAGCGAGCAACTCGTTGGTGCCGAACGGTTTGGTGAGGTAGTCGTCTGCCCCCACATCCAGCGCCGTGACCTTGTCCTGCTCCGCTCCTCGTGCCGAGATCACGATGATCGGCGCCTTGCACCACTCCCGAAGCTCCCGCGTCAGATCGATGCCGTCGCC
>CAYMUE010000055.1:8966-12302 GCA_964393505.1 uncultured Polyangiaceae bacterium | reverse complement strand
AGGCGTGTACTTCGAAGCGTTCTCGAACAGGTTGACGAACAGTTGCTGCATCAGCACCGGATCCACGGGCACCATCGGCAGGTCCTCCGCCAGCGACGTGTCCACCTTGCGTGCGCCAAGCCTGGCCTCCAGTCGCGTCAGCGCTCCGCCCACGATCTCCTCCAACGGAACCCACTCCTTGCGCGCCACCACCGCCCCCGAGTCCAGTCTCGTCATGTCCAGCAGGTTCGAAAGCTGCCGCTCGAGCCGCTCCGCCTCCTCGCAGATCGTCTCCGCCAGCTCCTGCCTCGCTCCCTCGCTCAACACCTCGTGGCGCAGCGTCGTCGCCGCCCCCGTGATCGCCGCCAGCGGCGTGCGCAGATCGTGCGAGACCGAGGACAACAACGAGCTGCGAAGCTGCTCGGTCTTCGCCACCACCACTGCCTGCTTCGCCTCCCACGCCAGCGCCGCCGTCCGCTCCTCCCGCGCCTTCGCCTCCTGCTCCTGCCTCCGGATCTGGTGCGTCAGGCTGCTCACCACATACCCCGCTCCGAACATCACCGCGAACGTCAGCAGATACCTCGCGTCCGCCACCGCCAACGTGAAGTGCGGCGGAACGAAGAACACGTCGTAGGCCACAACCGACAACGCCGCCGACGCGATCGAAGGCCCGCGTCCCCAACGCGCAGCCGAGACCACCACCGCGAGCAGGTAGAGCATCTCGACGTCGGGAACGCCGATCCACGTGCGAGCCACCCATCCGATCGCGGTCGTTGCCACGACGATCGCCACGGAGAGCACGTAGCCGGATGCGGTGCCGAACCGGCGGACCTCCGATTGGGCAGCGCGGGGGGACGGGTCCGTTCGCGGCAGATCCGTCTCGCTCGACGCACCTGGGTCATCGGCCTGCTTGCACGCCACCTGCCCCATGCGCCTCACCTAGCACACCCGCGTCCCCTCGGTCACCGCCCCCGGTCCTCATCCGCCCCTGCTCGTGAGCCGCGCACTCCGTCGCCACGACAACGTCAAGAACCCGTAAGCGACTGGCTGCATCGCATCAAGAAGGCATCAAGGAACGCGGCGACTGCTTACCCGGCCCTTCGGTGTCGTCTACACACCCCGGCGAACGACATGGATCGGACTTCACACCACGAAGGCCACGCCGATCCCTCGCTCGCCAGCAACCTCGTCAAGCTGGCGGCCGGCGCGGTCGGCGTGGTCTACGGAGACATCGGGACCTCTCCCCTGTATGCGATCAAGGAGTGCTTCGCAGGCGACCACGCGCTCGCAGTGACCCCGGAACACGTCCTCGGCGTCGTCTCCCTCGTGTTCTGGGCGCTGCTCCTGGTGGTCGTCGTCAAGTACCTGATCTTCGTGCTCGACGTCGATCACGACGGCGAGGGCGGCGTGCTCGCCTTGCTGGCGCTCGCCATCAAGAACATGAAACCCGCGAGCCTGGCACTGCGCCACGAGCTGGTGGTGGTGCTCGGCCTGGCCGGGGCCGCGCTGCTGTACGGCGACGGGATCATCACGCCGGCGATCTCCGTGCTGAGCGCGGTGGAAGGGCTCGAGATCGCAACTCCCTTGTTCCAGCCCTACATCGTGCCCATCACGGTGGTCATCCTCATCGCGCTGTTCATGGTGCAGCGACGGGGAACCGGCGGGATCGGCATGGTGTTCGGCCCTGCCATGCTCCTGTGGTTCGTCACCATCGGCGCGCTCGGCGCGCTGTGGATCGCGCGCGAGCCTGCAATCCTGCACGCCCTCAACCCCCTCCACGCCATCGGGTTTCTCGTGTCCGGCGGGATCCATGGCCTGCTCGTGCTCGGCGCCGTCGTGCTCTGCATCACCGGCGCAGAAGCCCTCTACGCCGACCTCGGACACTTCGGCGCACGACCCATCCGCGTCGCCTGGACGACCGTCGTCTTCCCCGGCCTGGTGCTCAACTACCTCGGACAGGGCGCGGTCCTGCTCTCCGAAGGGAGCACTGCAGCACGCAACCCCTTCTACGAAATGGTCCCCTCGACTCTGCTCTACCCGGTCGTCGTCATCGCAACCATCGCCACCGTCATCGCCTCGCAAGCCCTCATCTCCGGCGCCTTCTCTCTCACGCAGCAGGCCATCCAGCTCGGCTACCTCCCCCGCGTGCGCATCGTCCACACCTCCGGCATGAAGGCCGGCCAGATCTTCATCCCCCCGGTCAACTGGATGCTCATGGCCGGCTGCGTCGTGCTCGTGCTCGCCTTCCGGCAGTCCACGCGCCTCGCCGCGGCCTACGGAATCGCGGTCACCGCCACCATGATCATCACGTCCATGCTCCTGTTCGTCGTGCTCCGACACCGCTGGGGCATCGCTCGCGCCGGACTCCTCACCGCTGCATTCCTCGCCGTCGATCTCGCCTTCTTCGCCGGAAACGTCGGCAAGATCCCCCACGGCGGCTGGCTCTCCATCCTCATCGCCGGGCTCGTCCTCTTCGTCATGCTCACCTGGAGAAGAGGACGGATGCTGCTGCGCGCACAGGTGACCGAGACACTCCTGCCGCTCGACACGTTCCTTGCCGACGTTCGCGACAGGAAACCGACCCGGGTGCCCGGCACCGCGGTCTTCATGGCTCTCAACCCCCACGTCGCCCCCGCCGCCCTCCTTCACAACTTCAAGCACGCCAAGATCATCCACGAGCAAGTCGTCGTGCTCACCATCGCCACCGAGCGCGCCCCCGACGTCCCCGAATCGGATCGCCTCACCGTCACCCCGTGCGGCGAAGGCTTTTTCCAGGTGATGGCCCACTACGGCTTCATGCAGAAGCCCGATGTTCCCGGGCTCCTGGCGCGATGCCGGAGGCAGGGGATCGATCTGTCCGACGACATCAGCTACTACCTCAGCCGCGAGACCCTGCGTTCCACCGGCCGGTCGGGCCAGAGCACCTGGCGAACGGCGCTGTTCGCCTTCCTGTCCCGCAACGCGTACTCCGTGACCGACTACTTCGGCATCCCGCCCAACCGCGTCGTGGAGCTCGGCATGCAGGTCGAGCTCTGACCCGATCGTTCGAGCCGGTCTTCGAACGGATACCCGGCTCGCTCCACCGCGCGTCGGCTCCACATTCCCTACCTTGGCCGGCCCGTCCCCGCGTGCTGCACTCCATGCACACGCATGCACGGACTCGAGCACCTCCTCACCAACCTCGCAGACATCGATCTGCACTGGTGGCCGTTCCAGTTCCTGCGCCCTCGGCCCGACCAGCGCCTCGGCAACCGCCGCGTCGCCGCCCTCTCCCTCCTCGTCGGCGGCTTCGTCGGCATGCTCATGAACATCGTCGCCGCACTCCACGGCGAGTCCCCCCACGTCGCCCTGCTCCCC
>CAYMUE010000055.1:5773-8866 GCA_964393505.1 uncultured Polyangiaceae bacterium | reverse complement strand
GCCGTCGGGCGTGCACCCCGCAAGCGCGCGCACGAGATCCTTCGGATCCACCGGCTCCGAGAACTTCACGTCCACGTACTCGCAGAAGCTCGGCACTCCGAGCGACAGCGCTGGACCGAACGTCATCACCGGCTTGGGGTGGAACCCTTGCGAGTACCACACCGGCATGCCCGCCCTGCGCAGGGCACGCGGCACCTCGCGCACGAGATCGAGGTGACCGAGCAGCGATGCCCAGCCGAGCTTCTCGAAGCGCAGCCGGATGCGATGGGGCTTCGGAGGGGCAACTCCCTCGGGCGACGGCTCCTTGGGCGCCGTGATCGTGCGGATCGCTGCGAGGCGCGCCGCCCCACGCTCGCGCCGCCGCGTCATCTCCTCCAGATCGCATCCCACCCCGCAGTGCATGCACACCAGCTTGCGCGCCTCGACAGCCTCTTCGGGCTCGTCGGCACGGCGCAGCGGACGTCCACAAGGCGGCGTCGATGCCCCTCGGTAGGCCCTCTCCCGCTCCGCGCGCAGGTACTCCTCGGTCACGCCCACGGCAATGTGACTCCACGGGAGCGTCGCGCCCACCTCGAGCTGCGCCAGGTACTCCTCGGGCTTCACCCCGCTCTCCTCGAACGCAGCGAGCCAGACGTCCCACTTCACCGAGCCGTCCCACGCGTCGAAACGCGCGCCCGCCCGCCATGCCCGCTCCACTGCTTCGCCTACGCGTCGATCTCCTCGGCTCAGAATCCCCTCCAAAATGCTCCCGTGAGGCTCGTGCACCTTCAGGTCGAGCTTGCGCTCCCACGCCCGCTCCTTGAGCAGCACGTGCTTGCCCCGCACCTCCTCGAGACCGTTCATCCTCTCCCACTGCAGCGGCGTGTGCGGCTTGGGCACGAACGTCGACACCGAGGCCGTGATCCGCGCGGGCCGCGCCTTCTTGCCGCGACCCCGCCGCCCCGCCTCCCGCGCTCGTACCGTCGTCAGCACGATCCCCTCGAGATCCTCCTCCGTCTCCGTCGGCAACCCGAGCATGAAGTAGAACTTCAGCTTGTCCCACCCCATGTGCAGCGCACGCTCCGCCGTCTCCGTAATCTGCTCCTCGGTCACGTTCTTGTTGATCAGATCGCGCATCCGCTGCGTCCCCGCCTCCGGCGCGAACGTCAGCCCCGTCGCTCGCACCTTGCGAAGCCGCTCCAGCACTTCTGCCGACAAGCCGTACGCTCGCAGCGACGACACCCCCAGCGCCACATGACACGGCCCCAGACGACCCGAAAGCTCGTCGACCAGATCGCCAACGTGCGGGTAGTCCGCGGTGGACAGCGAGGTCAGCGAGACCTCGTCATCGCCCCCCACACGCACCGCTTCCTCGATCGTCTCCACCAACCGCGCCGGATCGCGATCGCGCTGCGGCCGGAAGATCATGCCCGCCTGGCAAAAGCGACACCCTTGCATGCAGCCGCGCGCCACCTCGATCGACAGCCGCTCGAAGACCGACTCCGCACCGCCCGCAGGGAATCTCACCGGGAATGGGTGCTCCTCCAGATCCGAAACCAGCGCGCGGTGCACCGGCATCGGAACGCCCTCGTGCAGCGGACGATCGACGACCATGCGGCCGTGCGATGGCTCGACGCGCGTGGCGTACATCGACGGGACGTACACGCCGTCGATGGCGGCCAGCCGCCGCAGACGCTCGACACGCGGCACCCCCGCCCGATGATCCGCTGCCCATCGACGAGCGATCTCCACGGCGACTCTCTCACCGTCGCCCACCGCGAACGCATCGAAGAACGGCGCCATCGGCTCCGGGTGGGTCGCGATCGATCCACCCCCGAGCACCAGGGGCTCGTCCTCCCCTCGCTCGGCCATTCGCAGCGTGACTCCCCCCAGATCGAGCAGCGTCAGGCAGTTGGTGAACACCAGCTCGTGCTGCAGCGACATGCCCACGACGTCGAACTCGCGCAGCGCGTGCGCGGTCTCGAGCGACAGCAGCGGCAGACCGCGCTTGCGAAGCTCCCCCTCCATGTCATGCCACGGCGCAAACGCCCGCTCGCACAGCACATCGGGCTGCGCGTTGAGCACGTCGTACAGGATGCGCGTGCCCAGATGGCTCATGCCGATGTCGTAGATGTCCGGGAACGCGAGGCACACGCGCGCCTGCACCGAGCCCCACGGCTTGCGCGTCTGGCCCGGCTCACCACCGAGGTAGCGCGCGGGCTTCTCGACCTGATGCAGGAACGACGCGTAGGGGTGCAGAGTCAGCGAGCGGGGGTCGGAGTCGAGGCTGGGCATGGGAGGCCGAGGGTGTAGCACGACGCAGGCCCCCGCGGTCGCGGCTCTCGTGCGCGCCTAGAACGTCACGCCGATCTGCAGCTGCGTGATCAGGTCGATGCCGTTCTCGAGCAGTCCGCTCTTCGGGATAGTCCCCAGCACTTCCTTGCCGTTGTCGAGGTACCAGATGTCGCGTTCCTTCGCGCTCAGGTCCTTGACGATCCCAATGCCCCACGAGTAGGTGAAGAACCCGCCGATGATGTTCTGCGTGCCGAACAATGCACCCACGAGCGTCTTCGGGATCTTCTCCTGGTCGAGCTCCGAGCCGTCATTCCGCTTCGTGCGCAGCGTGATCCAGTTGTACTCCGCGTGCCCCTTGATGTACCAGCCGCGCAGCGGACGCCCCTCCAGCCACAAGCCGATCTCGGCCCCGATCCCGCCTCCCGCTACGTCGGCCCCGGCCTCCTTCGCCATCGGATCGCCGAACACGTAGCCCGGCAACACCGCGAACGAGACCCAGTCGATGGGCGCGTACTCGAAGACACCGTTCGCGCGTCCCCACAGCAGATCGAAGATGTTGAACCGGATCGAGTACGCGAGCTCGCTGCGCTTCTTCTGCTCCGGCGCCGGAGGCCCCTGGTACCCCTGCTGCGGCGGATAGCCTTGCTGCGGCGGGTAACCCTGCTGCGGATAGCCGTACCCCTGCTGCGGTGGATAGCCCTGCTGCGGGTAGCCGTACCCCTGCTGCGGGTAGCCGTACCCCTGCTGCGGCGGGTAGCCCTGCTGCGGCGGGTAGCCTTGCTGCGGTGGGTAGCCCTGCTGCGGTGGGTAGCCCTGCTG
>CAYMUE010000055.1:0-5673 GCA_964393505.1 uncultured Polyangiaceae bacterium | reverse complement strand
TGCTGCGGTGGGTAGCCCTGCTGCGGTGGGTAGCCCTGCTGAGGCGGATACCCCTGCTGCGGCGGATACCCCTGCTGCGGATACCCTTGGGCGTCGGCCGTGCCCGCCATCGCCAGCACCCAGGCCGCCCCTCCCGACATCAGCAACGCCTTCAAGACAGTCATCGAAGCCATGGCTGCTTGAGCATACGTGCCGCCGCGCCCACGCGCCAGGGGGCGCGCCCTCCCTCACCCGACGCGATCCCGCAGCTCCGTCTTCAGCACCTTCCCGGTCGCATTTCTCGGGAGCCCATCCACCACCACCAGCTCCCGAGGCCGCTTCGGTCCCGATAGCCGTTCCCGGCAGTACGCCCGCAACCGTCCAAGCGCTTCCTGCTCACCTGCCCCGGACGCCAACACCACGAACGCGCACACGCGCTCGCCCCATTCGTCATCCGCCTTCCCCACCACCGCCACTTCGCGAACCATCGGATGCGCTTCGATCACCGCCTCGATCTCCGAAGGGTACACGTTCACTCCTCCGGAAATGATCAGCTCCCGCTTGCGACCCACCAGGTGATAGCAGCCCCGCTCGTCGATCCGCGCCAGATCCCCCACCGAGAAGCCTCCACCACGCATCGCCTCCCGCGTCGATGCGTCGTCGTTCAAGTAGCCGGCCACCATCAGCCCACTGCGCGCATACAGCTCCCCCACCTCTCCCCTTCGAACCTCCCTCCCGTCTTCCCCCAGCAGGTGGATCTCGTTGCCCGGTATCGCCCGGCCGATCGTCCCCGGCGATCGCCTCAGGTCCGACGACGTCGCCATCGTGTTGAGCCCGGTCTCCGTCGAACCGTAGAAGTTGTACAGGATCTCGCCGAACTGCTCGGTCACCCTCGAGGCGAGCGCTGCCCCCAGCGGAGCCCCGCACGAGATGATCGCACGCAGGCTCCGCGTGTTCCGCTCCGCGATCCGCTCGCTCCCGAGCTCCACGATCCGGTGCAGCATCGTCGGCACCACCGCCGTCTGAGTCACGCCCCACCGCTGCACTGCCGACAGGAACCCCTCCGGTGTGAACTCGTCGAGAATCACCACGCACGCGCCCACCAGATGGCTGAAGCTCGTGAACGCAAACGCTGTCGAATGGTAGAAGGGCAACACCGCGAGGTGGACGTCGTCAGTCCGCAACGGCGCCACGCTCAGGACGTCGAGCGTTCCCTGCACGACATCGTGAGGGAACCTCCGGATCGCTGCCTTCGGGGTCCCCGTCGTCCCCGACGTGTACACGATCACCGCCGCCTGCTCGCTGACCTCGTCACCATGGGGGAACGGCCGTCCCGCCACGAGCTGTTCGTACGCAGGGAATCCCGGCACGCGACCGCCCACCGAGTACATCCGCTCCCGACACAGCGTCGTCATCCCGTCGATCGCCGCGCGCACGGTCTCGGCAAGCTCGTGATCGAACAGCAGCGCGCGCGCATCTCCGTGATTCACGATCCAGGCAAGCTCCTGCGGAGTCGCGTGCCGGGACACGTTCACGCCGGCGGCGCCGATGCGGCTAAGCGCAGGCTGGGCGAAGAGGAACTCAGGACCGTTCCTCATCATCAGCGCCACGCGCCCGCCGCGCCCCGTTCCCGCGCTCCGCAGCCCCGCGGCCAGTCGCCCGATCTCCGCGTCGATCTGCGCGAAGGTCCACGCGCGCTCCCCTGCATACAGCGCCACCTTGCGCGGCTGCGACAGCGCCTGCAGTCGATAGACCGTGGACGGTGTGGAGCGATCGCGGAGCAGGGAGGAGATGAGGAAGGGAACACCTCTCGGGACCGTGTGGGGCAGCAGACCGGTTCGTGCGCCCACCGAGACCGCCGTCCGGGCAATCCTCGCGATCCGCCGTGTGCTCTCGACCAGCCCGGGGACGGCACCGGCGATCCGGCGAACAACCCCGTCAATTCCCCCGGTTTCGGCCGCTGATTCCGCGACCGGACCGCTCTGACCGTCACCCTCCATCTCTGACCCCATCCCTCGTTCGCATTCGGAAGCTTGAGCCCGGCCGGGCCGGTGGGTAGGCTCGGTGTCGATGACCCAGCTCGAGGACCACGACGACCGACGCGCCTCGACCCGCATCCCGATCGAGCTGCGGGTCGAGTACAAGCGCCTCAACAGCTTCTTCTCCGACTATACCAAGAACATCTCCAAGGGCGGCTCCTTCATCCGAACCGATCGCCCCCTCGCCATCGACACCGAGTTCGTTTTCTGCCTCGTCATCCCCAAGATGGCCGAACCGCTCCGACTCCTCGGCAAGGTCGTCTGGATCGTCACGGCCGAGGAAGCCACCGACGCCAACCCCGCCGGGATGGGGATCGAGTTCCAGTACCGCGACGACGACGAGCGCTCCGACGTGGAGGACTGGGTCACTCGGATCATGATCGACGAGCTAGGCGAGGAGATCACGCGCGGCCTGCTCGGTCAGCGTCCGCCCGCCTGACCCTCTCGATCGCCGGGGATTTGCCTTTCCTTCGCATCTCTGGCACCCAGCGGGTGTTGGATCGCAAGACCTGGATCTGGAGCAAGGCGGAGCGGCTCATGCAGCTGGCCGCTGTGCTCATCCCCGCCTGGGCAGCGCTCGGACGCACCGCCGTCGACTCCTCCTGGAGCGACGACATGGCCACCGTTCGCGGCCTGGGTCTCGTCGCCGTGGGCGCTCCCGCCCCCATCTCCACCGTCGTCCTGCAAGCCGCCTCCCTCGTGCCCATCGGCCCACTGACCTGGCGCGCCGCCGTCGCCTCCGCCCTCGCCCTGGCCGCGTGCGCCGCACTGCTGCAGGCCTTCGCACGACGCCTGCTCGACGCCCACGTGCCCGCCTCGTTCCTCAACGCTCCCCTCGCCGCGATCGCCGCTCTCACCGCCACCCTCGGCCCCGCCCTGCAGCGCGAGGCGACCGTCGGAGCAGGCTCCACCTTCGTGATGTGCGCCGCGCTCGGCATCGCCCTCCTGCTCTCCAACCGCACGATGCCCCCACCCTCCCGGTGGTCCCTTGCGGCAGCGCTCCTCGCCCTGCTCGCTTGCGAAAACCCGATCACCGCCGCAGCGATTGCCGTGGCTTCCGTCGCCGTGACCCTCAGCGCCCGTGAACGCCCCGATCGCAGCACCTTCCTCGCTGCCGCATTCGCTTTCGTCGCCACCGCCGCGGTCGGCTCCCTCCCCGCTCTGATCCGCCCATCGGCCACGCACTCGTGGCTCAACCTGGGACGCAGCCTCACCACGCACGGACTGGTCACGATAGACTCCGTGGCGAAGGCCACGAACGCAGTGACCGCCTGGCGCGACGACGTTGGCTCGATCTCCGTCGCGCTCGCCGTCGTCGGCGTCGTCGTCGGGTTGCTCCGCAAGCGCACTCGTTCGCTCGTCGCCCCCGCCGTCGTCCTCGTCGCCGCGGACCTCGCCTTCCCCGCGACCTCCGGCGCCGTGCTCGCCACCGATCCCCTAATGCCCTTGCGAATGCTCGCCGTCGGCGCCGTCGCCATCGTCGCCGCCCTCGGCGTCCAGGTCGCCGCCACCACGCTCATCGACATGGGCCTGCCCATGGCACGCGCCGGCGCCGTGCTGCTCGTCATGTTCCACCTCACCCTCGTCGCGGTCGCCTCCGAGCAGTCCGCCTTCACCATCGATCGGACCGGCTTCCACGGCGCCTCTCTCTACGCCGACGAAGCCCTCGTGAAGCTCGAGCCGCGGTCCATGCTCCTCATCCGCTCCCAGGCCATCGCCTGGCGCATGCTGAGCGCACGGGTCGTCCAGGGAGCTCGCCCCGACGTCCTCGTCGTCCCCGTCACCATGCTCCACCGCGGCTCCATGGCCGCACGCCTCCTCGCCGCCGAACCCTCCGTCGCGTCGATGCTCCGCGACGTCGCGATGGACGGCGCCCCGAAGGAGCTCGCCGTCTCGCAGCTCGCGGATCGACGCACGCTCTACGTCGAGGTGGACCCGCAGTGGAAGACCGGCGTCACTACCCACCTTGTCGCCGACGGGCTCTGGCTTCGCCTCAGCCCCCAACCCCAGGGCGCAAGCGATCGCAAGCTCGCGATCGCCAACGCCCAGCGCGCGTTCGACAAGATGACCCGCGCCGTCCGCGTCGCCGACGCCGTCGATCGCGCCACCGCCTCCGTGGTCCTCGCGGCCGTGCGCCAGCAGACCGTCGCCGCAGCCATGGTCGGCGACAAGAAGGCCGCTCAGAGTCTCGTCGATCGCATCGCTGCCTTCGACGCCAACGACCTGTTCGTTCGTGACATGAAGCAGAGGCTCGATCACGCTAAAGGCAACGTGATCGACGTGACGAATCTGTTGAAGTAGCGCGGAGGGGTTGGCGAGCGACGCGGAATCAACCGCCCGTGCCGGGCTGCGACGCGTTCACGGACCAGACGAAGTTGTCGAGCAGCACCACCGAGTCGTACCAGGGATCGCCCGTGTCCCAGATCGCGAACCGGACCTCGATCACCTCGCCTGGCACCACGTTGCCCGTTGTCGTCAGCCACCCCGTTCCGCCGCCCAGCATGTTGTTGGTGCCGCAATAGCCAGGGTCGCCCGCGAACTGGGACACGGGGTTCAAGATGTCGAAGCCGGTGCCCGCGAGCTCCGCCGTGCTCTGGCACACGTTCGTGCTGCCCGCGACCGAACCGCCCCCGCACCCCGTCGTGCCGTTGAGACACTGCCGGAACAGCCCCGTGTTGCCAAACGCCAGGTTCACGCCCACCGGGTAGTACGGCGCCCCCGCCGGAGGAGGATCGTAGAACGCGAGGTTCTTGTCCGTCGGGTTCGCCGGGCTGCCCGCCCAGCCCGACGTCAGCAGCGCCACGAAGAAGTCGTTGTACGGGCTGCACACCCACTCGGGATACTCGCTCGAGAAAAAGTACGTGTTGACCGAGAAGGACTGCGCATTCGTCGGGACCCGCACCCGCACCTTGAGCATCACCGGATCGTAGGCGCTCGACGTGTCCGCCGGATCCGGACACCCCGGTGCGTTCGGCAGATTGTTGCCGTTCGCCGTCAACCAGTCCGACGGGAAGCCGCTCGTCACTCCCTTGTTCTGGCCCCCTTGGAACGCGGCATACGCCGGACTCCCATCATTCAGATCCGCCGCGTTCCCCGTCGAGAGCACCGCAATCCGCGCCCCCTTCTTCGGCGCGATCACGTTGCCGAATCCGCCGCGTATCGCCCGCGATTCCGCCACCGGTGCGCCCGTGCCGTCGGGACGCTGCAGCCACGCCGAGATGACGCCCCACTTCTTCTGCGCCAACGGTGGGCTCTCCGTCGTCGTCTGGCACAGATCGATCGCCTTCGCGTAGTCCAACGCTGCCGACGAGTTGCTCGACAGCCCCGAGTCACACGCGCCCGCCGCCGTGTCCACCGTCCCGTCGCAGTCGTCGTCCACCGAGTTGCCGTCTACCTCGAACGCTCCGGGGTTCACCAGCTTCGGATCCGAACAGACCGGCCCCACGCGATCGCAGCAGTCCCCGTCACAACGCTTCCATCCGTCGCCGTCCTCGTCGAGCGAGTCGTCCACAGCACCGTTGCAGTCGTCGTCTACTCCGTTCGCACACACGTCGAGAACCGGCAGAACCTCTCCCTCACACAGCCCATAGCCAAGCCCGCTCGCCACGCACGTCTGCGTCCCCGCCTTGCACGGCCCCACGTTCTCGGTCCCCGG
>CAYMUE010000054.1:0-35850 GCA_964393505.1 uncultured Polyangiaceae bacterium | reverse complement strand
AAGATCCGAAACATGGCAGCATAGGAAGACTGTCTACGAGATCGGGGGAGCTTCAACGGCTTGCGCCGCGTCCTGCACCTGCTCGAACATCCCCGGAGTCCGCGCCGCCAGGGAGTCCGGCAGCAGGCTGAGCGTCACCCGTGCCGTGGGACGGGCAACAAGCCGGACACCGGGCCGACATGTGTGGCCACGGCTACTGCAGGGCCTTGCGCACGTCGCTCTCTTCGAGGTTGCCCTGAAGCATGTCGATGACGAAGCCATTGGCATCGAGCAGGTAGAGCGCCGGAACGGCGACAATCTTGCGTTGAGCTAGCAAGGGTGCGGCCTGGCCGGCCTGCGTGTCCACGTGGATGCGGTCAACCGGCATGGGATTGCCGGGGCCGAGCGCAGCCTGCAACGCGTCCCACCCTTTGTTGATCGTCTTCTGCGTGCATTCGCACGCTTCGGCCTTGTCGAGGAATGCAAGACGGGCGACGGGGGACTTCTTTGCTTCCAGATTGGCCGTCTGCGTTGCCGCAGGCTGTCCCGTTCCGTTCGACGCTTCGGCCTGCTTGTCGCAGCCTGCCGCCGTCGCCATACCCAGAGTCATGACCACCAGCACGTACCTTGAACGAAGCATGAGGCCTTCTCCTTCACAGCGCCGTATAGGCGAAGTACACACCCACGAGGACGATCGCCCCACCCGCGGCACGGCGCATGTACTCGGTCGCCTTGGTGACTCTCTTCGATTCGATGAGCTTTCGAGCCGCCCCCATGGACGTGCCCGCAACGATGACGAGCACCGAGTGTCCGAGAGCGTAGACGAGCAATAGCAGCGCGCCATAGGCCACGGAGGCCTTGGCTCCTGCGAGGTAGGTAAGGACGACGATCAGAATCGGAGCCGCGCAGGGAGCCGAGACGATGCCGAACAGCAGCCCAAGCAGGAAGGCGCCGAGGAAGCCCCGCACCTTCGGCGGCGTCTTGATGGGGCTCGGGATCGTGAAACTCAGAATGCCCATCAGGTGCAAGCCCATCACGAGACACACGCCCGCCACGACCCACTTCCAGATGCCGGAGATGTCGCCGTAGATCCTTCCGGCGAGAGCCGCGAACACGCCCATGCCGGTGAACATCAGGGCAAGCCCCAGAACGAACACGAGCGAGAACGCCAAGGCGCGCGCCGGACCGGTGCGCTCCTCCTTGCGGCCAGCGACGAAGCTCATCATGAGCGGGATCATGGCGAGCACGCATGGATTGGATGCCGTCAGGATGCCGCCCACGAAGACAGCTATCAGCGCGAGCCACGGATTGGAATGGATGTACTGGCCCGTGTTCTGAAGAAAGGTGCTCACGTCTGTTGGCCTCCAGTGATCTCGGGGGGGCCGGCCCGACGGATCGTGATCTCCGGCTCGACTACGATTCGCGACTTCACCGAGTTGGCTACCAGGCTGTACTTCTGTGCCGACTCCAGCGCCCGGCGCACACGTTTCTCGATGACCTCGACGCGCTCTCCGTCGGGATCCACGTGAATTGCCGGCGTGAATCGAAGCTCCGTGAAAGACTCGGTCCGATCGAGCTCGACGAGCTTCGTGCCCTCGGTCCGGCATTCGTACGACACGAGCTTGAGCTTGAAGCGCTCGCACGCCCAGAGGAACATCATCATTACGCAGGTATTCGCCGCCGCCACGAACGCATCCTCGGGCGTGAACACGTCGGGGTGTCCCTGCGCGTCGGGCGGCGCCGAGAACTCCATCTCCGGGCCGTTGCCCATTGCGAGGTGCCCCCTGTGCTCCCCCGTCCATCGAACGGAGGTATGATACGTGGACGTGCGGCTCATTTTGACTTCTCCCTCCCGCACCAGGCTTCGTACTCCCGAAGCAGGACGTCACGCCATGCGGGCTCGGATGTCGGCGGCACCTCGTTGTAGATCTTGACGGTCGCGAGCAGCTTGTCGGCGAAACCCCTCTCCGCATCCGCACGAGCATCGCGAAGCTGGCGGAAGATCGCCGGTAGCGTCGTGACCTCCACGAGCGCACCCTCAATCTGCAGCTTCGTCACCGGGATCCCCGAGCCGCACGAACAGGTGACCTCGCCAGCGTCGTCGGACTCCTGGGGCATCTCATCCGCCGAACGCGGCCCCGCTCTGCCCTGCGCCGCATCGACCAGCTCCGCCAGACGCTCGGCAGTGACCTCCACCGCTCTACGACCCGCCTCGTCCAGTCGCCGCCGGCAGCCCGCTCTTGGCAGCCCACGCTCCGCCAGAACCTCGTTGACAACGAGCGAGGCCGCCGGCTTGCCCGAGTACATCTCCGTGCCCCGAGCAGCACACCGCAGATCGCACCCGTCGACGGTGATGGTCGGGTGATTGCGAGCGAACTGGCGGTCGCCCTCCCCGCCCGCCAAGAACAGTGGAAGGCAGATCGTCACCGTCTCTCCGCGCCGAAGCTCGTTCAGGACCTTCAACGCAGCGAGCCGCGCCACGGTGCCCTCGGCATACTCCTCGCCGGAGCACGCCACGATTCCGACCTTGCTTCGAGGAACGCTCGGCATCACTTGCCTCCCTTCTCAGCGTCCGCGCCCAGACCGTCCACCGCCGCGGCGACTCCCTCAGCGATGAGGCGGGCCAGCTTGCGCCCCTCTTCGTTGAGCTCGGCAATCCCCTCGGGCTTCAGGTCCTTGTGCCGCCTGTAGGCGTCCAGCACGGCGACCTCGTGTGCGACCGTCCCGCCGCAGTGCTTCACCAGCCTGGCAGCGCACGCCAGCTTGCAGCCGTCGATGGTGATGGCCGGGTTGTTGCGCAGCCTCTCTGTCGCCTTCTCGTCGCCTAGAACGAGCTTGGACAGCGCAACGAGCTGCGTCGTATCGGGCCGCAGATCCTCGCAGACGTCGTAGCCGGCCTCGCGGGCGACGGACCCAAACACCTTGCCGATGCCGCTGCAAGGCACCACGACGACTCGCTTTCGCTCGGCGTCGCTCATGGGGCGTCCAGCTCCTGACGTGCGAGATTGCGCATCACGTCAAAATAGGCGGCGGCCTCGAGGAGAGCAGCCCGCTCGGCCTCCCAACTGCTGGTTTGAACCTCCGCCAGCCACCCCTCGGCGTAGGGACTGTGGTTCACCCGTTCCGGGCTCAATTCCAAGTCCCCGTTCACGGAAACAATGGTGCCGCTCACCGGAGAGCTCAGCGCAAGGTTGACCTTGATGGTCTCGAGGGAAGCGATCTCGTCGCCGACCTTCAGCGTGGTTCCGACCGGTCTGACGGTTGCGAAGGCGCAATCTCCGCTGTGCTGTTGGAGATAGTCCGACACGCCAATCCGTACGCGGTTGTTCCCGCGAGGCTCCAGCCAGAACACCCACAGCCCCTCGGAGCTGTAGAGGCGATCCGTCGCAACGCGGAAGGTGAACTTGTCGATCGTGGTCTCGAGAGGGTCGGACATCTTCTCACCGTTTCATGGGGTTGCGTTTCAACCATCCATCGCTGCGGTCGTGAGCCAGCTCGTGAGCTCCGCGGCGCTCGGCAGGCGTCCGGCAACCTTGACGTCTCCGTTGACCACGAGCGCCGGCGTTGCGAGCACGCCGAAGCGCATGATCTCGTCGAGCTTCTCCACCTTGGTGAGCGTAGCATTCAGGCCGAGCTGCTTGATCGACTGGTCCACTGCTTCGTAGAGCTTCTTGCACTTCGTGCATCCGGTTCCGAGTACTTTGACTTCCATGACTCCCATCTCCTTCGCGTTGATCAGGTGTTCGTAAGCGGCTTTGGCCCTCGCGCGAGGGGCCGCCCTCTCAGCCAGCTGCTCGGGCCTGCGATCGCTCCCGGGCGGCCCAGCGCAGTCTTCGCGGCGACAAGGCCCGCAGCCGCTCGACATTCGTAGCATCCATGCGAGTGTTCACGCGCTGCGCGGGCCGGGGAATCACCGTCGCAGCCTTGCACGTTGCCCGCAGCACACCCGTGGACCCCAGCAGGCGTCGTCCACCGGCGCGGCTGACCTCCGACAGCAGCGCCTTCATGAGGGACGCTGCAGCGTCCTTCGCCAGCACTGCGTGCGGAGGGGCCGCGTCTCGCGAAAGCGGCCACGAGGCAATGAACTCCACCGTGCCAGGCCCCAAGCGCTTCATCCCTTCGAACATCGTAGTTCCTATCGACGGAGTCTGCACGATACCGAATCCCACGAGTTGCTTTCCGCTCGTCAGAGTGTCTGGAAGCGGGCGAGAGTCCAACGCCGTCGTTGCCGTGGGGAGAGGGGAGGCGAACCGGTCGAACACGCACAAGTCGGTGAGGTCTCCATGTGATTCGATCACTTGCCCAAGTCACCAAGCTGCGGTCTGGCGAGGCCCATGCGACGCGCGGGGCCATCAGCCCGCGCTGGCTGCACGCCAACTCTCTTCGTTTGCCCGCAGAACGGCATCGACGCATCCGAAGAAGTTCAGAATGCACGGAACGCGGAGGCGGTAGATCGCTTGCAGCCCCTTCTTGCGGTCCACGACGAGCCCTGCCGCCTTCATCACCGTCAGGTGTTTGGAGACCGTGGACATGTCCGAGCCGACGATCTCGGTGAGCTCGTTGACGCACTTCTCGCCCTCCGAGAGCGCATCGACGATCATCAAGCGGCTGGGGTGCGCGAGGGCCTTGATGATGAGGGCCTTGCGTTCGTAGGCGTCTCGGTCGAATGCGCGGACCTTGGGCATGCTTGGCGGAATAGCCAAGCGGAGGGCGCCGGTCAAGGAGATCCGTTCCAGGATCATGATGACCGTTGGAGCCGGGCGGCGGCCTTTCGGCGGCCGGACAGCATGTTGAGGCCGAGCAGAATCGCCGCGGCAGCGAGGATCCTCGGGACGGCACTCATCGACTGCTGCTCGCACGCGCACCGCGCGGGCGAGGGGGCATGCGAGGCCACGGATGCAGACGTGCTCGGAGCGGTCGGCTGGGCGCTCATGGCGCTCCGCTTCCGATCGGGCGCGTCGCAGGGCGTGGGCGCTGCGCGTTCGCAACGGCTTGCGCGATCTGCTGGCGGAGCACAGGCTCCGACGGAGCCCCCTCGTGTCTCCATACCTCCACGCCGTCGCGGTCGAGCAGCACGAGCAGGGGGATGACGCGCATCCGGTACTTCTCCGCAAGCGCCTCGTTCGCGTCATCGCGGAGGTCGAGATAGCGAATTTGCAGCCGCCCCGAGTACTCTGGCTCGATTCGCGACAGGATGGACCTCGTCTTCTTGCACTGCTCACAGATGTCCATCCCGAAGTCGAGCAGCTGAGGCACCCCGGCCAGGGCGGCCACCGGGGCGTGTGAGCCCCTGCGTCGAGCCGCAGACCACCCGATGCCGCCAGCGACGATGGCCCCGACCACAGCGAGAAGCCATTGCCTGCGCGGACGAGAAGCGGGTTCCTGGGTCACGGTGCCCATCCGCGGAAAAGGTACACCAAGCGTTCCCACAGCTTGTCGCGTACAGTGCGGAAGGCTTCGAGCCCGTGTGCGGGACTTGCCGCTGCGGCCGCCGGATCGGCGAGCCCCCAATGCAGCCGCCAGGAGCCCCCGAGGAAAGCGGGGCACACCTCTTCGGCGCAAAGCGTGATCACGGCCTGGACCGAAGACGCATCGACGGCGTCGATCGACTTGGAGCGGTGCGAGGAGATGTCGATGCCGATTTCGCGCAGGGCCTCGATCGCCTGAGGGCGCACCGTCGTGGGAACCGATCCCGCAGACGACATCAGCACGCCTTTGGGTGCGAGGGCGCGAGCGATCCCTTCGGCCATCTGGCTTCGCGCGGAGTTGGCGACGCACAGGAACAGAAGGTGCTTGGGTGCCAGCGAGCGAAGGACGGCCGCTTCGAGTTTCCACCGAGCGGGCACGCCCGAGCCGCCCTCGTAGACGCGACACGCAAGCACTCCCGGTGACCCGCTCGCAGGCTCGATATCCCTGCCGTCGACTCGAATCGTTGGAGACCCGGCGAAGTCAGCCGATCGCGCTTCGGCCTCGGTCGTGATGCTGACGGTAGCGACTACCGCCGCGGGACACAGGGAACCGCAGACCTCCTTCGCAAGCTCGATGGCGGGCGGCGCATGCGGACACCCGGGACTCACCAGCACTTCGATTCGCGGACTCACGTCATCTCCCCCCCATCTCGTCAGCAGCACTTGGGCTTCGAGGTCTTGGCGACAGGTGTGGGCTTCACCCCGTCCTCCGGGGCATCGCAGCAGCACGGTGGCGCCTTGGTGCCGGGCGGCTCGAGGTGGCGGACGGCGAGGTCGAGCACCGCCTTGGCAGGTGCCTCCTTGACCTTCTGCGCGAGCGTGACGGCGCGGACCAGATCCTCGCGCGGCACGCCGAGCTTGCGGGCTCGATCGCAGTGGAGCTTGAAACAGGGCTCGCAGTTGGACGCAATGGCTGCAGCGATCGCGACAAGCTCTGCAACGGAGTCGTTCCAGAGGGGGACGGGAGTGTTCGAGGTGCTCATGGTGCGCCCTTCGCGGTGGTGACGGGGGCGGCGGCCGTGCAACCTTCGATGCGGAGCTGGTCAGCGCTCTCGGGGAAGTACTTTCGCCGCAGCCAGAGAGCGACGTTGACGAGCCCGATCAAGACCGGAACCTCGACGAGGGGTCCGATGACGGCAGCGAAAGCAGCGCCGTGGTGGATGCCGAAGGTTGCGACGGCGACGGCGATCGCGAGCTCGAAGTTGTTCGACGAAGCCGTGAAGGAGAGCGTGGCAGACTGGGGGTAGTTGGCGCCCACTCTCTTGCTCATGAAGAAGGAGGCGAAGAACATCACCACGAAGTAGATCAGCAGCGGGATGGCAACGCGGACGACATCCAGCGGCACTTGAACAATCTTCTCTCCTTTGAGGGAGAACATCACGATGATGGTGAAGAGCAGGGCGATGAGCGTGATGGGGCTGATTTTCGGGATGAACTTCGTGTGGTACCAGTGCTTGTCTTTGAGCTTGATCAGCGAGAAACGCGTGGTCACGCCAGCGATGAACGGGATTCCCAGGTAGACGAAGACGCTCTTGGCGATCTCGCCGATGGTGATGTGGACCTCGGCGCCCTTGATGCCGAACCACGTGGGCAGAACGGTGATGAACACCCAGGCGTAGACGGAGAAGAACAGCACCTGGAAGACCGAGTTGAACGCGACCAGGCCAGCGCAGTACTCCGTGTCGCCCTTGGCGAGGTCGTTCCAGACGATGACCATCGCAATGCAGCGCGCGAGACCGATCATGATCAGGCCGACCATGTATTCGGGCTTGTCGCGCAGGAACACGATCGCCAGGGCGAACATGAGCAGCGGGCCGACGATCCAGTTCTGCACCAGCGAGAGAGCCAGCACGCGGAAGTTCCGGAACACCCTGCCCATCTCCTCGTAGCGAACCTTCGCCAGGGGAGGGTACATCATGAGGATCAGGCCGATCGCGATCGGGATCGACGTGGTCCCGATGCTGCTGGCCTTGTTCATCTGCTCGATGCCGGCCGGGAACACGAAGCCGACTGCGACGCCCACGCCCATGGCGAGGAAGATCCAGAGCGTCAGGAGCCGATCGAGGAAGGAGAGCTTGCCGGCCACGCCGGACTTGGTGTCGGTCATCGTCGTGCCTCCGCCGCTCGGCGCGGCTTGTGGGTCCTGGCCGGCGCGCGCGCCGGTGCATTCTTCTTGTTGGGGGCGGGCTGCGCGCACGTGGTGGAGCTGCCCTTGCGGCCGAGCCACGCGGAGAGCTTCGCCTCGAGCTCCGTCAGGTCGCGTTCCCTCAGGACGGCCTTGAGCGCTCGGATCAGCTTCTGGCGCTCCGGGTCCATGGAGCGCGAGACGCGGTAGTAGACCCAAAGACCGGCCCGGCGGTCCTCGAGCAAGCGCGCGTTCCAGAGGTAGCGCAAGTGGCGCGACGCTTTGGACTGGCTGATGCCGAGTGTCTCGACGAAGTCGCAGACGCACAGCTCACTGTTCTTGAGCAGCAGCGCCAGCATCTCGAGGCGCGTGGTGTCGGCGAGTGCGCTGAAGGTGATCGCGAGGCCGCGCATGCGGGTTTGCTTATACGCGGGTAAGCGGGTACACGCAAGCCGGTCGTTGCACGACCGCCGGCGCCGCTCATCCGCCTTGATCTCGAACGCCTGCGAACTGTATTGACAGAGGTCAATATAATGCCGAGCATGGCGGGCATGCCCAGGAACGAAGCACCTCCGACGCGACCGCCGTCGCCCTGTTGCACGTTCACGCCACCCAGGCCCCTCGAGGACGTCATCGCCACGAGCGAGCTGTGCAAGGCACTCGGAGATCCTACGAGGCTGCACATGGTCCAGCTCCTCGCGATCGCGCAACGCGCATTGTGCGCGTGCGAGCTGGAGGGGCCTTTCGACCTTTCACAGCCGACGATCTCGCACCACCTGCGGATCCTGCGTGAGGCCGGCATCGTCACCACGACACGAAAGGGGACCTGGATCTTTTACGAGCTGAACCCAGGCCCCCTCAAGCTGCTTCGAAAGCTCGAGAACCTCCTGACCGCCGGAGCTCACGCGAAAGCGGGCACGACGACGAAGGACTGAGCGGAGACCCATCATGAGTGACCAGAATGACATTCGGGAGACCGTCAAGAACACGTATGCCAAGGTCGTCACGGCGGCCGTGAAGAAGACGGGCTCGAGTTGCTGCTCGGGGTGCTGCGGAACGCCCGCGGACGACCCGATTACGCGCGACCTGTACAGTAGTGCCGAGGCTGCCGAAGTCCCGGGCGACGCCGTGCTCGCATCCTTCGGTTGTGGCAACCCGACAGCGCTCGCTCAACTCGCGCCGGGCGAGGTGGTACTCGATCTCGGATCTGGCGGAGGCATCGACGTACTTCTCTCAGCGAAGCGTGTCGGACCCACCGGCAAGGCCTATGGTCTCGACATGACCCAGGAGATGCTCGACCTCGCGCGCAAGAACCAGAAGGAGGCTGGCGCAACCAACGTCGAGTTTCTTCAGGGTACCATCGAGCAGATCCCCCTTCCCGACGCATCGGTCGACGTGGTCATCTCGAACTGCGTGATCAACCTCTCCCCTGACAAGGGCCAGGTGCTTCGCGAGGCCTTCCGCGTGCTTCGTCCAGGCGGCCGCCTCGCGGTCTCGGACATCGTCCTGCGCAAGGAGCTCCCTGCGGTCATTCGCCGCTCCATCGAGGCGTGGGCAGGATGCATCGCAGGCGCACTCCTCGAGTACGACCTTCAAGTCAAACTCGCCGGGGCGGGTTTCGTCGATATCGAGATCGAGCCGACGCGCGTGTACACCAAGGAGGATGCGACCGGGCTCGTAGGTCCGAATTCGTGCTGCGGCGGAGGCGTGATGGATTTCGATCCAGCCGAGATCGACGGCACGATCATGAGCGCGTTCGTGCGGGCGAAGAAGCCCGTGGCGTGAAGCCGCGTGTCAACCCGCGCGTCGCTTCCACTGGCCTCGACCCGCCGCTTGCAGGCACCTCGACCGCCGAGCTGGCGGCGCAGGTCTGCGCGTGGCTGCTGCCGTGAGAACCCTGCGGCGCAGGAGCGCGACATCGAGCAGGCGATCATCGAGGAGCTCGGGGCCTTCCTCGTCGAGACGGGCAAGGGCTTCTGCTCCGTCGCGCGACACAAGCGGTTGACGCTGGAGGGGCACCTCCTCTACATCGACGTCGTGTTCTACGATCGACTGCTCCGCTGCTTCCTGCTCGTCGACCCGAAGATGGGGAAGCGCGTCCACGAGGATCTCGGGCAGACGCGGATGTCCGCGGACTTCTTGGATCGCTTTCAGCGGGACGCACAAGAGGTGAAGGAGCGCGCCTCACACGCCGCGGCAACCGGGCAGGCCGGCGACTTCGTCATGAAGGTGCTCGGCCGGGAGGTGGGGCTGTGAGGGATCGCGCGCTCGTTCACGTCAGTGGCCCGCTGCACGCGGGGAAGACGACGTTCATTGAACGTGTGCTCGACGCGGAGGTTGTGTTCACCATCTGCGTTCGCGCCGTGCACGACGCCGCCCTCCGCAAGGAGCAGGTGTCTGTGCCGAAGAACCAAGCCGAGCTTCGCCGGTACCGTGATGGCGGCGCGGCCGGGGTCGCTCTCTATCGCTTCGCGGAGCGCAACGTCGAAGCGTTCTTCATGTCCGACTTCATGCAGGAGTACTCGGACGCGGTGTTCATCGAGGGTGACCTGCCGCTCGGTTTCGTTAACCTCTCCGTGTTCATCGCCCCCATCCCTGCACCGGGGGAGTCTCTCTTCCGGCGCGTCGCACGCGATCATTCCGCTGCGCACGAGGCGTCGCAGGGCCCAATGACGCGGGCGCTCGATGACTCTGACGCGCTGGCACGACTGCTCGGCGGCGCGTTGGAAGGGACACTCGCCGGAAGGGTGCGCGCGCAGCCCTGGATGCACGACGAAACACGCCGCGTCATGGGCTCGAAGCTCGCTGTTCCGAAGGGCGCACCCGCACTGGAGCCGACGGAGCACTGGGCGCTCGCGGAGGGATACGAGGGAATCGAGCGTGCCCAGCTTGTCGTCGCCAACATCCGTGATGAGAGCGAGCGGCCCGCTGCCGCCGCACTCCTCGAGGATCTGGCGCGACTTCGCAAGGATGAGACGATCTTCGCGGACGTCGTGGGGCATCGTGGCAACAAGCTGCCCATCACGGCCGTTGTCGCCGACCTGTCGAACGCGAAGGACGCTGGGCTCAAGAAGGCGCTTGCGCGCGTGAAGCGAGCCACCCAGCGGAGGGGCCGATGATCCGTGCTCGCGACCGGCAAGGGGCGTCTCTCGCGCCGACTGTCGCAGTTGCCCAGAGCGGTCTGGTTGGAGCTGATCGCGGCCGCCGGCTTCGAGCCGCTCGCCGTCCCCTTCGAGCACAGCTCGTACAGCAATGCCGGGCACGAGGTGTTTCTCGGGCTTCGATCGACTCCCGGCGAGGGGGTGTGAAATGAGCGGAACGGCACCACGCTTCTGGGAGATCTTCTTCGATCTGTACGAGGGCCTGCCGCGACAAGGGCCGGGCAACCGCGCCTGCGCCGAGGAGGCACTTGGCCACTGCCGCGACCTGCCGCCGGTTCCTGCCGTGCTCGACCTCGGCTGCGGCGTCGGCGGGCAGACGCTTCATCTCGCCGCGCTGCTCTCCGGCGCTCACATCACGGCCATCGACAGCCACGCGCCCAGCATCGAGCGGTTGCGGGCTGTGGTTGTCGAGCGCGGGCTCTCGGATCGGGTGAGGCCGATGGTCGGCGACATGGCCGCGCTCGAGATGCCGCCCGAGAGCTTTGACCTCATCTGGTCCGAAGGAGCGCTCTACAACCTCGGCATCGAGAACGCCTTGCGGGTTTGCCACGGGCTGCTGCGACCCGGCGGCTATCTCGCCTTCACCGAAGCGGTCTGGTGCAAGGAGAGCCCGCCGCCCGAGGTGAAGGCCAGCTTCGATCTCGACTACCCGACCATGGGCCGGCTCCCCGACGTCGTGGCCGCCATCGGCAAGATCGGCTTCTCGCTCGCGGGCCACTTCACCTTACCGGACGAGGCCTGGTGGGAGGACTTCTATACGCCGATGGAGCGACGCATCGAGGTGTTGCGCGGCAAGTATGCTGGCAATTCCGACGCGCTCGGCGTCCTCGACCAGCTCGCGCAGGAGCCCGAGATGCACCGACGGCACTCGGACTACTACGCATACGAGTTCTTCGTGGTGCGCCGGACAAGCCGTCGGTAGCATCATCGGGCTTCGGATGGGCTCGGGTTGACGAGGTACTCGATCGTTCGCGCTCGACCGAGGTCCGTCAGCACGAACAGGACGTCGTCCGCGAGGATCGCCGTCTGACCTCCTGGGACGATGACCTCACCGCTTCGCAGGATCTTGACGACCAGCGACCCGGGCGGGAGGGCGAGGTCCGCGAGGCGCTGGCCGACGACAGGTGATGCTGGCGGAATGGGGATCTCGACGAACCGTGTTGGCGTGCTGCCTGGTTCCCCCCGTCGCGCGTCGAAGATCAGCGCATCGGTTTCGATGGCGCTCATCCCGGACGCGAGCAGCATGTACCTGGCCATCGCATACGCGAGCTCGACGTCGCCCTGCACGGCTCGGGTTCGCGGGAGGCCGGACAGAGCACTCAGCAGCGAGTCGTGGTGTACGCGGGCGATCACCTCGAGCTGCGGATTCATGCGCTGCGCGTGCTCGATCGCGCGGCGAGCAGCCACGGGCTGCGTCGCGGTGACGAGGAACATCTTGGCGTCGGTGATGCCGGCGCGCGCCAGGAGATCGGGGTCCTCGCCATGGCCGTGCAGCACCCGCACGCCCTGAGCGCGCAGAGCCATCGCGGTCGTGTAGTCCTGTTCGATCACGACGAACGGGATCTCACGCAGTCGCAGGAACCGGGTGAGCACGCTTCCGACGTCACCGTGGCCGAGGAGCACGACATGATCGCGCAACGGCCCATCGCCTGGCGCCGCGGGGGACTCCGTCGGCTCGGCGTCGACCGGGCGCGTCTCGGGCTCCTCAGGCACGGGACGACGATCGAATGGCTCGAGCAATGCGGAGCGGACGACGGCTTCTTCTTCGGCGTGCGCGAGAACCGTGACCTGATCCCAGCCGAGCAGCCTCGTATTGCCGGTGGGCGCGACGACCTCGTCACCTCGTGTGACGAGGGTGAGGATCGCGCCCGGGGGCAACGTGAGGTCTCGAATTCGGGGTCCTGGCCGACCTTTTGGATCAGGCAGATCGACGACGTGCAGCTCGAGATCGCTGTGCGCCATCGTGACGAGCTCGAGGCCATAGCGTGGTTGCGGACGCGACGGCGTTGACAGCGCGAATCGTCGCGCCAGCACGCCCAGCGTCGATCCCTGAATCCCCACCGACAGGATGACCGCGAAGAAGACGAGGTTGAACACGTCCTGCCCGGCCGGGATCCCGGCGGCCATCGGGTAGGTGGCGAGGACGATCGGGACTGCGCCGCGAAGGCCCGCCCAGCACATGAAGTGGCGTTCCTTCGCTTCGAACCCCATTCCGAGCGTGCCCAGCCAAACCGCGGCGGGCCGGGCGACGAGCGTCAGCGCCACGAAGAGCACGATGCCATCGGGCCAAAGAGTCCTCCACTGGCTCGGGGAGACCAGCAGCCCCATCATCACGAACACGCCGACGTTCGCGATCATCGACAGAGCCGCCGAGAAGTTCCGGATGCCCTGCTGGTAGATGAACTTCCGGTTCCCCATGACCAGCCCCGCGGTGAAGACCGCGAGCATTCCACTGGCCTTCGCAGCTTCTGCCACCCCGTACGTCAGCAGCACCACGGCGAGCAGCAGCACGTAGTAGTAGCCTCGATCCTGCGGGTTCAACCGGTCGAAGATCGCGAGGGCAACGCGCGCGAGCAGCCAGCCCAGCAGCGGCCCGACGACGAACTTCCAGGCGAACACGGGCAAGATCATCCAGCCCAGGCCCGTGCCAGCGGTCAGCGCCTGGACGACGACGACTGTGAGGAGGATCGCCATCGGGTCGTTCGCCGCGCTCTCGATCTCGATCGTCGATGCGAGCCGCGGACGAAGGGACTGGCGACGGAGGATCGAGAAGGTCGCGGCCGCGTCGGTCGATGAGATCACCGCAGCCAGGAGGAGCGAGCGTTCGAAGGTCCAACCCAAGCCGAGATGCAGCACGCCGAACAGCGCAGCCGCTGTCAGCACGACACCCCATGTCGCCATCCCGCCTGCGGGCAGAGCAACAGCTCTGAGGACGCTGCGCTTCGTGATGAGCCCACCATGGAACAGGATGAACACCAGGCTCGCGTTGGCGACCTGGTTTGCCAGGTCGACGTCGTCGAAGTGCCACAGCCCGAGGATGTCGCTGCCGGCAAGGAGCCCGAGCCCCAGAGCCACGAGGATGACGGGCACGCTGAACCGATCGAGCCAGACCGCCGCCAGAACGACCCCCAGAAGCAGCAACGGACTGATGATGTAGATCGTCTCCATCAGCGTTCCATCGAGGTAGCCCGAATCGCCAGGCGGTCACGAAATCGCACTCGTTCACCCCTCACGTCGCCGTCGTCGAGGCCGCGCCGCTCGGACGGCGTTCTCGTTGGCCGTGACCCCCCGAGCCACCATCCGAGTGGGCATTCTCTGGTCGGGATGTTCTGGCCTGAGCGCACGTAGGAGTCTTCCTCTGGGATCTTCGTCCCACGGGAGATGGCGGCCCGACCACCTCGCATCCTGCAGCGGCCGACCGTAGCTCTGATTGCGATTTGGACTCCATTTCTCGCACAAGTCCGGACCGGGGACCAGCCCCCCGAGCAGCGTGCCAGCCCGCTCCTCCCCCCCGACGGACCAACCCCGCTCACGCGGCCCGTCCCTCGAGACCTTCGATCGCGGCGTCATCGGATGGTGAAGCCAGCTCCGGGCGTGTACCGTGCAGCAGCCCATGGAGGAAGCGTTGGCGGCGGAGTGTGGAACGAGCCCTGACGGCAGCTTCTCAGACCTCGTAGGACGCTCGGCGCGCCGCAGAGATCCTGGCCACTGCGTGGAAGACCCCGAGTTGAGTCGCTCAGCCGAGAAGTGCCCGTCCGCTTGCCCACAGGCCGTGCGTTGCGGCCACGCCATCGTCACGCTGAACGAGGAGCTCGACTCGGGAATTCGCGTGACCGTAGAGCGGGCGTGTGCGAAGTAAGCTCCGGTTTTCTGGCGCCCACGGAGGCCGCTCGACGAATCCTGCGCGACGATCCGCGGGTGAGGCGGTGCGCTGCGCAGGTGACGTCGCCCGGGTGGGCTGCTCGAGGTTCACGCCGGGATGCCCGGCACGAGGAGGCACGGCATGAAGATCATCGACCTGACCGAGGACAAGAAGGAACTCTTCTGCCTTTGCCTCGAGGACTGGTCCGACGATGCCAAGGAGGCCGGGCCGAAGCGCCGGCAGTGGCTCGATCGCAGCCAGAAGCTCGGCCTGCGCGCCCTGCTCGCCGTGGACGACGACGGCGTCGAAGGCGGGATGATCCAGTATGGGCCCATCGAGCATTCGAACGTGGGCGGCGAGGGGCTTTACTTCGTCTACTGCATCCACGTGCACGGTCACAAGCAGGGGCGCGGCAACTTCCAGGGGCATGGGATGGGCACAGCCCTGCTCTCCGCGGCCGAGGAGGATGCGCGACGGCTCGGCGCCAAGGGCATGGCGGCTTGGGGGCTGTGGCTCCCGTTCTGGATGAAGGCCTCCTGGTTCAAGAAGCACGGCTATCGCAAGGCCGATCGTCAGGGCATTGCGATGCTGGTCTGGAAGCCGTTTGCCGACGATGCGAAGCCTCCGCACTGGTTGCCCACGACGGGCAAGCGACTGGCGCCGACTGCCGGCAAGGTGAACGTCACGGCGTTCTCGAGCGGATGGTGCCTCGCGCAGAATCTGGTCTACGAGCGCGCCAAACGGGCGGCGGCGGAGCTCGGGGACAAGGTCGAGTTCCGCGAGATCGACACCTCGACGCGGGACGCGGTGGCGGAGTGGGGAGTCGCCGATGCGGTTCTGGTGGACGGCAAGAACCTCCAGAAGGGACCGCCCCCGAGCTACGAGAAGATCCGCAAGGCGATCGCGAAGCGGGTGCGGTGAACCGGAGCCCCTGAAGCGCTGCTGCGCAGCTACTCGAGCAGCCCGGCTTCATCGATCATGGTGCGCGCATGGCACGGTTCCGTCGCGGGGGTGGCGAGGACCCCATCGCCCGCTCGACGCTCGCGCCACCCCCTGGGTATGCTTGGCCCCATGGGCTCCGGATCCGCTCCTCCTTCCCCGGACGACGGCGCGCTGCGACCCGTCGTCGTCTTCGCCCCATTGGGAGCGAACCCCGCGCCCTTGCTCCAGCTGGTCTGGGGGCTGCACCGGCACTGGCGCCTTGCAGCCTCCCGGGTCGTCGTGGTCGTGGATGCCCGGGGTCACCGCTACCTTCACGCCGAGGTCCTCCAACGAGGTGCAGGGTGGGAGAGTCTCCGGCGAGCCCTCGGCTCCACCACCATCGACTCGCGCGAGATCGAGGTCGTCTCCGTGCGCACGGCGGCAGGCGATCTGCTGCCCAGCGACGAGGCTCCCGAGAACGCGTCCATCTACAGCGAGAGCGCGTGGAGCGCGGCGCGGAGGGCGATCTCCCACGCCGGGGAGAAACCAGTCATCTTCGCCCTCGTCGCGGGGCGGCGACGCACCATGCACGTTGCCGCCACCGTCTTGTTCCAGTTGCTCGCCCGACCCCAGGATCGTCTCGTCGACGTGCGCGTGTCCGAGCGGTGGGCCGAGACCGCCGGTGTCTTCTACTTCCCCGAACAGAATGGCACGCAGCGGGCGCGCCGCGGGGGCCCGGCGGATTCGCGCGACCCCGCTTCGGTCGAAGTGGTCCTCGTGGACGTCCAGGTTCCGAGGCTGCGGGGGCTCCTGCGGGAGAGGGATCTGATGACGTATGCAGCGGCGCTTCGAGCCGGACAGGCGGCGGTCGATGCCTCTGCCGGCACCACGCTGCGCATCGACCTGTCCGAGGGAAGGGCGTTCGTGGGCGAGGATGAGCTCCCGCTGTCCAAGGCGCAGTTCATCTGGTACGCAGCGCTGGCCCACCATCGTCGTTCGTCGGTCGACGGCGACAGAGGGCTGAGAGTCCGCGATGTCGAGCCGTTGTGGAGCATGGCGCGGCGGTGTTCGAAGTATGCGTGGAGCGCGGCGGTTCAAGGGGAGCTGGTGGAGAGGCTCATGGGGCTCGCGTCTCCCCCCGAGAAGCTGAAGGAGCTCGACGAAGACAACCTCAGGAAGATGCGTTCCGACACGGTGACACGGATTCGTCGGTGGTCCAGGAGGAGGCCGCGGGAGCTCGGAGCGCTCTTGGTTCCGGAGCGAAAGAAGCTGTCGACGGGCAGCGTGCAGAGGATCGCCCTGGATCCCGAGCGGATCGAGCTCGTCGATGTCGAGGACTCGTAACGTTACCCAATCCCCAACAGTCCCATCGGCTGGCTACCTTCGAGGCAGAGAAGAAACGGAGGAACCCAGCCATGAAGAAGCTCACGTCCGACAACAACCCCATTCGCGTGGACTTTCTCCCGAGCACCGCTGTCATGCTGCCGGGCCGGATCGGCATGACCATCGCCCCGGGGAAGAAGATCCGAGGGATCTACGGCGATTGGCATCGGGATCTCGAGAAGGATCTGAGGCGCATCCGGTGCGTGCACGGGGCCAGCGTTCTGGTGTGCCTCGTGCCCCCCGAGGAGCTTGCCCTGCTCGGGGTCTCCGAGCTGCCCGGCACGGCGCAGCGCTTGGGGCTCGAGGTCGTGCAGCTCCCGATTCAGGATGTCAGTGTGCCGGACAGCATCGAGCGTCTCCGCGACCTCGTGGTCCACATCCTCGGCGCCGCTGCCGTCGGTAGGACCGTCGTGATTCACTGTCGTGGCGGCCTCGGACGCAGCGGTCTCGTCGCGGCCTGCTGCCTGGTGGCTCGCGGCATGGACGACCGGACTGCCATGGAGGCAGTTCGCGCGACTCGCGAGGGAACGATCGAGACTCCTGCGCAGGAGCAGCTTGTTCGCGAGTTCCGGCGGAAGTCCCTGGATGACCCCGGATGGTTGCGCGACAGGATTGGCCAGGCCCGTGTCGATGCCGACTCCAGGCCGCCCTTCTCGCGCTTTCTCGGCTGCCTGCTGGGCGGCGCCATCGGAGACGCGCTGGGATACCCGGTGGAGTTCATCGGATCGGCCGCGAGCATCATCGATCGGTTCGGCGCGAATCCCCCCGCTCGACTGGACTTCGCACGGCCGGGCCAGGCGCTGATCTCGGATGACACGCAGATGACCCTCTTCGTCGCTGAAGGGGTGATCCGAGCGATCCAGCGCTTCAACGATCGCGGCATCGCCTCGGTCCCCGGGGTCATCGGGCGTGCGCTTCTGCGATGGTACGACACGCAGACCGTCTCTCGCGAGCGCAGCGCGTCGCTCGAGGCGAACGGCTGGCTCCGTACCGATGCGAGGCTCTACGCCCGACGCGCTCCCGGGAGCACGTGCTTGTCGTCGCTCGAGCTGCTCTCCGCGTGCGAACCGCCTTCTCCTCCGCTCAACAACAGCAAGGGATGCGGGGCTGTCATGCGCAGTGCCCCCATCGGGTTGGCGGCCGGCGATCGGGCGGGAGCCTTCGAGGTAGCGTGTGAGTCCGGTGCCCAAACGCACGGACATCCTCTCGGCCACCTTCCTGCCGGCTACCTGGCGTCGGTCGTCTTCGACGCTGCGCGAGGAATGGGACTCGCAGAGGCCATGAACCAGGCGGACGAGCTGTTGCGACGCGAGGCGGCCGAGGGAGGGTTCCCTGGGGCCGAGTCGAGGGTCTCCGGGCACGACGAGGCCCATCGTCGGGGCGCGAGAGATCTCCTTGAGTGCGTGAGCCGCGCGAGAGTCGCAGCGAGTTCGGTTCGGGTGCCGACGTCGTCCGAGGTCGAAGCGCTCGGGGGAGGATGGACAGGCGAGGAAGCCCTGGCGATCAGCCTGTTCTGTGCGCTCACGGTGCGGGAGGGCGATCCCGACGCCGTGGCGCGGGCTCTTTGGACCTCGGTGGCCCACGGGGGCGACAGCGACAGCACGGGAGCGATCACCGGGAACATCCTTGGGGCCGCGTACGGAGTGGAGGCGCTTCCTCGTGCGTGGGTGGAGCGTGTCGAGCTTCGGGACACCATCGAGCGCCTCGCCGGCGACCTCTACGCTGTCGCGGTGTGGCACATCGAGCTCGATTGCGAGGCATACCCACCCTACTGACGATCGAAGGACCGCTGGTCTACACGAACGTGTTCGCGCAAGGCATCTGCAGCTCCGAGGGCGTGCTGCTCACGGGCGCGCCGTTCGTCGTGGCGGGGCGGCCTCTTCCCTGGCGGCGTGGGTTCTGGTGGCTCGCCGTGGCGCGCGTCTGGCGTGAATCAGCGTGCGACGATGCCCTCGACGCCGAGCTTGCTGCCGGAAAGGAGAGCTTCGACGCGGTCGCGGTCGCACCACTTGAACCGGAGGCAGAAGCCGCAGTTCGAGCTGATGTGTCGCGGCACGGGAATGAGCTTGTGCGGGATCGCGGCGCTTACGAGGAGTTTCTCCGCGCCGAGGGCACCCTGGACCGAGTGGAACAGCACCACTCCGAACTCGACGTGAGGTTCAGAGTTCGACAACCTTGCCTGCCTCCAGAAGTGCCGTGGCGATGTCGTACATGTTCGAGATGCGGCCCACCGCGAGCTTGTCGGTGAGCTCGAAGTAGCTCAGGCAGGTGCCGCAGGCCAGGATGTCGACGCCCTGGGCAGCAAGGGCGCGGAGGTCCTCGAGTGCGCGCGACCCCTCCACCGTCAGCTTCACACCGGTGTTCATGAAGACGAGCGTCTTCGGTCGGGGCTCGATCTCCAGGAGCGTGTGAAAGAACGCGCCCATGAGTCGCTCTCCCAGCTCGGCAGGGCCTCGTCCCAAGGAGTCTCCCGGTACGAAGACCACGATGGGACCGGCGGGCCCTGCGGAGGTGGAGCAAACCACCACGTGCTCGGTGATCGTCGGTTCGGCCGGTGCGCCTTCGCTCTTGAGCGTCAGGTAGATACCGTCTTCCTTCTCGGAAACCTCCACAGTGCATCCTTTCGAGCGCGCGAGCCGAGTCACGTTCTCGACCGCGGCCTGGTTGTCGACGATGGTCGTCACCTCGGCGGCGTTGGCGATCGCTTTGAGCGTCAAGACCACGGGCTGCGGGCAGGCGAGCCCTCGGGCATCAACGGTCTGTTTCACGTCGGTCTTCCTTTCGATTGCGTCGCGAGGTCGCGCAGGGCGTCGAGCGCGGTGGCGATATCCGCTTCCGTGTTGAAGAGTCCAAGGCTGAAACGCACCGCTCCCTCGGGGAAGGTCCCCAGTTGACGGTGCGCCAGCGGGGCGCAGTGAAGGCCGGCGCGACAGAAGATCCCCGCGTTCTCCTCGAGAAGGGAGGCGACCTCGGAGCAGCTCCAGCCGTCGAGATTGAACGAGACGACCGCAGTCTGCCGGGCCGCATCGGCGGTTCCCAGGATTCGGACACCGGGGACTTCGCGGAGCCCGGCGATGAGACGCGCGGCGAGGGTCATTTCGTGTTGGCGAATGGACTCGACGCCACGTTCCTCGATGAAGGCGATTCCTGCGGCAAGGCCGGCCAGTCCGACCGCATTCAGGGTTCCGGCCTCGAAGCAGTCGGGCAGGAACTCGGGATGGACATCGGAGTCCGACGCGCTGCCGGTCCCGCCGTAGAGGAGCGGACGCAGGTGCCCCCTTGCTCGCTCTCCGATGCACAGTCCGCCGGTCCCCTGCGGCCCATACAGGGACTTGTGGCCGGTGAAGGCGAGCAGATCGATGTCCATTGCGGCCATGTCGATGGGGCATGCTCCCGCGCTCTGTGCGGCGTCGACGCAGAACAGGACTTCGCGCTCCCTGGCGAGCTTGCCGATCGCGCCGATCGGGCACAGCGTGCCGACGACATTCGATGCGTGGCTCAGCACCACGAGCCTGGTGTTGGACGAGATCGACCTCGCCACGTCATCGGGGTCGAGGGTGCCGTCGGCGGCGCAGGCAACGCGCGTGACGGAGACGCCGCGCCCCTCGAGGAACCGCAGCGGGCGGAGCACGGAGTTGTGCTCCATGACGCTGGTGATGACGTGGTCCCCGGGGGCGAGGAGACCTTGGAGGGAGAGGTTCAGCGCTTCGGTGGCGTTCTTCGTGAACACGACGGCGAGCGGGTCCTCGGAGTGGAAGAGCCGCGAGGCACGCTCCCGCGCGTCAAACACGACTCTCCCCGCCTGGATGGACAGCGCGTGCCCCGAGCGGCCGGGATTGGCACCATGCTCGCGGAGAAATCGCTCCATCGCCGCGGACACGCAGTCCGGCTTGGGCCACGACGTTGCGGCGTTGTCGAGGTAGATCATCCCTGCGCCCAGTCTCCGCCAACGCCGATCGCACGCCGGGTCACCGTGAGCAGTGGCCCGTCGGTCGCCTCGACCACCCGCCCGACGACACCGCAGGTCATCGACAGCTCTTCGCGGGCCCATGCGACGAGCTCGGCGGCGCGGTTCGGCGGACAGCAGATGAGCAGGCCGCCCGAGGTCTGCGGATCGAAGAGCATGTCGCGCGCGGCCAGGGGCACGTCATCGTCGAATCGCACAGCGTCGCCCACGTAGTCCCGGTTGGTGTACGCGGCGGCGGACAGCAAACCCTGCTCGGCGAAGCCAATCGCGCCGTCGAGGAGCGGCGCTCCCTCGAAGCCGAACCGCAGGGCCACCCCGCTCGCGCGTGCGAGCTGCATCGCATGCCCGAGCAGGCCGAAGCCCGTGATGTCCGTCACGCAGACAGCCCCGCAGCGACGGGCCAGCTCGGCAGCCTTGGCATTCAGCGAGGCCATCGATTGGTTGGCCGCCAGCTCCTGGTCGGAGGTCGCCATGCCGGCTCGGATCGCCATGATGGTGACGCCGGTTCCGAGGGGTTTGGTGAGGAAGAGGACGTCGCCCGGGCGAGCGGCAGCGTTCGTGAAGACCTCCCGCGGGTGGATGACGCCGGTCACGGACAGGCCGAATTTCGCTTGTGGATCGAGCACGGAGTGACCGCCGAGCAGCACACACCCCGCCTCACGAAGCTTCTCCGCGGCGCCGCGAGTGACGGCATGGAGGACTCCTTCCCGCACGAGCCTCGAAGGGAAGCAGACGATGGCGAGAGCGGTGAGGGGGGTGGCGCCCATCGCGAAGATATCCGACAGGGAGTTCGCTGCCGCGATGCGTCCGTAGTCCTCGGGCTCGCGGGCCACGGGCGGAAAGAAGTCCACGGTCTGCACCAGACACTGCTCGTCGGAGAGCTGATATACGCCGGCGTCGTCTAGCGTGTCGGGACCGACGAGCACCGCGGGGCTGGTAGGCACCTCGACGCCGCGGAGCATCCCGGCGAGCTGCTGGGCAGGCACTTTGGCGGCGCACCCACACTCGGTCACGGATTCGAAGAGATCGATGGCCATGCGATCACCTGCCTTCCGGTGCGGTATGAAGCGCGCAGCCGAGCGCCGCAACCCTCTGCGGCGATTCGGGCACCCGCAGCGGGTGCTTCATCGCTGCGGAGATCAGGGACACGAGGCACTCGTTGCGCGCGCAGCCGCCGGTGAAGACCACCGGGGCCTCCACCGGCACTCCGCCCGCGAGCGCGGCGGTGCGGCTCGCGATGGACTCGTGGACTCCCAGGGCCATCGCTTCCTTCGAGGCTCCTCGCGCGATGAGCGACACCACCTCGGACTGGGCGAAGACAGAACACATGCTGGAGAGCTTCTGCGCCCGCGGGGCCCGCTTCGCGGCTGCCACGAACTCCTCGCGCGTGTACGCCAGCGCCGTCGCCATCATCTCGAGAAACTGACCGGTCCCCGCTGCGCACCGGTCGTTCATCGTGAACTTCTGGACCTTCCCCGAGGCGTCGAGCGAGATCGCCTTCGAGTCCTGGCCGCCAATGTCGATGATGGTCCGGCAGCCCGGGACCAAGGCGGTCACGCCCTTGGCGACCGCCTTGATCTCGGAGATGACCTCCGCCTTGGGCCAGTGCTCCTTGAAGAGGTGCCGGCCGTAGCCCGTGCTCGTGATCCGATCGTAGGCGAGCCCGTCGAGAACCCGGCGGCAGACCGTCAGCGGGTCCGAGCCGGTATCCTCGACAGTGCTACTCACGACGCGTCCGTCCTCGCACAGGACGAACTTGATCGCTCGCGAGCCGATGTCGATTCCCGCGCTGCGCATGGCTTCAGCCTCGCAGACGCTCGACGAAGGCTTCGACCCGGGTCTGGATCTGGCCGATGTCTTCCTGACCGTAGTCGGTGTCGATCCGCAGGGCTGGCACGCCCTCCTTCTCCAGCCGCCTCTCCACGGGCCCCGCCTCGATCTGGTAGGGCGAGCAGAACTGCAGACCGTAGTGGATCACTCCCTGGGCGCCGAGCTCCTTCGCCATCGCCAGGACGTGCTCCACGCGCGATGCGTTGGGCGTGAAGATCGCGCAGTCGATCTTGAGGTAACGATCCACGACGGCGTCGAGGAGGTCGTCCACGGTCTTGCCGGTATCCGCCGTGAGCTCCTGGGTGCCGCGCGCTCCGACGCACGACTCCTCCCCGACGATGATGGCGCCGGCCTTCTCCACGATGGCCGGCAGCTTCCAGTTCGGCACCGCCATCGGGCACCCGGAGATGAGGATCCGCGGCGTCCCCTTGGGCGCAACGCCCTCGTTGCGCTTGATTCGCAGCTCGAGCTCGTCGCAGAGCCTCGCCACCGAGCCGGTGAATCGCGCCGGGTCGTCGTAGAAGTAGATCTGGTTCATGAGGAGGCCGTCGAGGCCCGAGATCGGCGCCGGATCTGCAGCCCGCAGCCGGGCCAACCGGTGCATGACCGAACGCTTGACGTTGACCGCTGCGATGCCCTTCTTGAGCGCATCTGCAGTCAGCTTCTTGCCGGTGAGCCCCTCGAGGTAGGTCCCGAAGCGCTTGAACTCGGCCCTCATCAGGGCCCGGCCCTCGGCGCTCTTGGTCTGCGGGAGATCCATGACGTAGAGGTTCGGCACGAGATCCTTGAAGATCTCGTAGCCCTTCTTCTTGCCGTCGCAGGTGTTCTCGCCGACGACCACGTCGCTCGCAGCGAGGTAGGGACAGACGCGGGCGAGCGCGAATCCGAAGGCGCCCTTGATGAGCGCGCAGGTGTTGCGAGGCAGGTGTTTCTCGGCCTCGGGCGTAGCGAACTCCGCGCCCGCGCACAGTCCGACCAGAATGCCGTCGAGGGCGAGCACGAGCTCCTCGGGCACGAAAGTGCAGAAAGAACCGACGACCTTCCGGCCCGCATTCTTGGCGTCGAGCAGCTCCTTGATCCGCAGCCCGTGCACCTCGCTCATCGCGAAGTCGAAGTACTTCATGCCCTCGGGCCGGTGGGGCTGCCGGGTGAAGGTCTGCTCGTAGAGCGGACCCAGGACGCCGAGCAACGCGTCGTGAGCCTCCAGGTCGAGGCCCAGCTCTTTCCACATCGGACGATGGTCAGCGGACATTCGCGCATTTCCTTGGCAGCCGTGGATCGAGTCTGCCCGCGGCCCGGGAGTGGGCTCAGACGCGTGGCAGATCCGTGTTGGGGTGCGCCTTCCTCGGAGACCGACCGGCCTCCCGAAAAGCGCCTCAGTTGCACCTGTCGATTCGAAACACCGTCATCGCTTCCTCGTGCTCGTCCTGTTCCGTGCTCGGCCGGACGAGTGAATGCCGATGCCGCCTATCACAAGTGGGAACGTCGAAGAAGTGGATTGTTGCGCGACTGCGCCAGATGAGGACCTACCCGCGGAAGGAGGCCCTCTCGACACCCCCGCTGTCCCCCCGCTGGGAGGACCGAATCCGCCGCGTGCGTTCCTCGATGGTGGATGGACAAGGACGCGTGCGTGGCAGCGGGCCGCGATCAGCCGTGGATTGGGAGGGGACGATCAGGGCAGGTCGAACCGATCGAGGTTCATCACCTTGTTCCACGCTGCGACGAAGTCGTGCACGAACTTCTCGTTCGCGTCGTCGCATGCGTAGACCTCGGCGATGGCGCGAAGCTGCGCGTTCGATCCGAAGACGAGATCGACACGGGTCGCAGTCCATTTCAGCTCGCCCGTGGCTCGATCGCGTCCTTCGAACACGTCCTCGGCTTCCGAGACAGGCTTCCACGCGGTGCCCATGTCGAGCAGGTGCACGAAGAAGTCGTTGGTCAGTGCCTGCGCCCGCTTCGTGAGCACGCCGTGGGGAGCGTTGCCGAAGTTCGCATCGAGGGCGCGCATGCCGCCCAAGAGGACGGTCATCTCCGGTGCGCTCAGTCCGAGCAGTTGGGCACGGTCCACCAGCAGCTCCTCGGTGCGCACCGCAAGACCCTGCTTGAGGTAGTTGCGGAAGCCGTCGGCGATCGGCTCCAGCACGGCAAACGACTCCACATCGGTCTGGTTCTGCGTGGCGTCCATGCGGCCCGGCACGAAGGGAACCTGCACCTCGACACCGGCTTTCTTCGCGGCGGCCTCGATCGCCGCGCAACCTCCGAGCACGATCAGATCGGCGAGCGACACCTTCATGCCGTTGGTGGCGGAGGCGTTGAACTCCTTCTGGATGCGATCGATCGCGGCGAGCGCCTTGGCGAGCTGCGCGGGCTGGTTCACCTCCCAGTCCTTCTGCGGTACCAGGCGGAGTCGCGCGCCGTTGGCACCGCCGCGCTTGTCCGACCCTCGGAAGGTGGAAGCGGAAGACCAGGCCGTGTAGACCAGCTCCGGTATCGTGAGGCCGGAGGCCAGGAGACGGGCCTTGAGCGATCGGATCTCCTCGGCGCCGATGAGCTTGTGATTCACGGCGGGAATGGGGTCCTGCCAGAGGAGCTCTTCGCTGGGGACTTCGGGCCCGAGGTAGCGGACGCGTGGGCCCATGTCACGGTGCGTGAGCTTGAACCAAGCGCGGGCGAAGGCGTCGGCGAATGCCGCGGGATCCTGCAGGTAGCGTCGCGCAATCGGCTCGTAGATCGGGTCGTAGCGCAGGGACAGGTCCGCTGTCGTCATCATCGGCCGGCGCTTCTTCGACGGGTCGTGCGCATCGACCACCATGTCTTCATCGGCGACGTCCTTGGCGAGCCACTGGTTGGCACCGGCGGGGCTCTTGACCAGCTCCCACTCGTACTTGAACAGCACCTTGAGGTAGCCCGAGTCCCAGCGAGTCGGGTTCGGCTTCCAGGCGCCTTCGATACCACTGCTGATGGTGTCTGCGCCCTTGCCGCTGCCGAAGCTGCTCTTCCATCCGAGGCCCTGCTCGTGGAGGGGCGCCCCTTCGGGTTCGGGGCCCACGTGGGATGTCGGGCCAGCGCCATGGCACTTGCCGAACGTGTGACCGCCGGCGACCAGCGCGACGGTCTCCTCGTCATTCATCGCCATGCGGCGGAAGGTCTCGCGGACGTCGCGTCCCGAGGCGACCGGGTCCGGGTTGCCGTTGGGTCCCTCCGGATTGACGTAGATGAGCCCCATCTGCACGGCGGCCAGGGGGTTCTCGAGCTTGCGTTCACCGCTGTAGCGCTTGTCGTCGAGCCACGTTTCCTCACTGCCCCAGTAGATGTCCTCCTCGGGCGCCCACGCGTCGACCCGTCCGCCGGCGAACCCGAAGGTCTTGAACCCCATCGACTCGAGGGCCACGTTGCCGGCGAGGACCATCAGGTCGGCCCAGGAGAGCTTGCGGCCGTACTTCTTCTTGATCGGCCAGAGCAAGCGTCGCGCCTTGTCGAGATTCACGTTGTCCGGCCAGGAGCTCAACGGCGGGAAGCGCTGCGTTCCCGAGGAAGCGCCGCCTCGTCCATCGCTGATGCGGTAGGTCCCCGCGCTGTGCCACGCCATGCGGATGAACAAGCCGCCATAGTGGCCCCAGTCGGCAGGCCACCAGTCCTGCGAGCTGGTCATCAGTGCCGTCAGATCCCTCTTCAGCGCAGTGTAGTCGAGCTTGCGGAACTCCTCGGCGTAGTCGAACTGCGCTCCCATCGGGTCGGAGGCCGGGTGATGCTGGTGCAGGATGCCGAGGTGGAGCTGGTCGGGCCACCAGTCGCGGTTCGAACGGCCCGCCTGGATCGCGTTCGGGCGAACCCCGTGCATCACGGGACACTTGCCGGGCTTGCCTCCCTGTGCCCGACTTGCGTTGGGGCCGACTGCGGTGGGCTTGTTCTCGCTCATGGGGTGTTGCGCTCCTTGCCTTGCGGCACTCCTTGGGTTGTCTCTTCACGGACTGTCGTGGGGATTTACTGCGCAGCGATGCTTGACGTCGCGCACTTCGACGTGCGGCCCGTCGATGTGGGCCTCCTCCTTCTCCGTATTGAGAAGACAGGAACCTTGTAGGATCAGCGCGCGGCGTCAACCCCGGACTCCAGGTGTCGGAGACGGTCGCAGCAGGGAGACTCCGGGGCTTGGGGGCCGGTCGCGGCGGTTCGGGACGAGGACACAATGGATCGTCGAGGGCGGACTCCGTGCGATCCGACTCCTCAGAACCCGATCATCCAGCCGATCTCGGGCGACATGACCCACATGCCCGGGGACAGGACCCTGCTCAGCTTCAGGTCGATGACCGGTCCGTGGTTCTCCTTGATCGCGAACATGGTGCCGAGTCCGAGGCCGAGGAACCCCTTGCCGGGCTGGTGCCAGACTTCGACGCTCTCGGTGCCGAAGGTGGTGCCCTTGACCTCGGTGGTCACCTGCGCGAGACCGCCCGACAGGAACCCGAACGGGCGGAAGCCTTGACGGCTGAAGGACTCGTCGAGGAACCAGTAGCTCACCCTGCCTTCCAGGTGCAGCGGCATCGAGTCCGGGCCGGATCTGAATGCGTATCCGCCGCGGATGCCGAGGGTGAGGTGGGAGGCGACCGCATAGTCGAGGGCAGCGAGGAGCCGCAACGTCGAGTATCTCCAGCCGCTGTCGATGTCCGCACCTTGCCCGGCCGAAGGCGGCGGCGGGACTGCCCCGTTGCCGAGTCGGCAATGCCACGCATCGTCGGAAGCCGAGCACATGTCGGTGCCGGAGAAGCGAGCGAAGTCCGGGCCGAGCATCAGCCCGATCCAGAGCTTGCGTTCCTTCTTCTCGATCGGTTCGGGCTTGGGCTCCGGCTCGGGTTCCGGCTTGGCCTCCTTCTTCGTCTCCTTCTTCGCACGGAGGACCTGGATGCCGCCGACGACCTTGAACACCGCGTGGCGGCTCGTTTCCCACCCTTCCTTGCACTTCGCGGGATGGGCTGTGTCCGGTCCGGTCTTGTCCCGGCACTCCTCCGGCTCCTCTCCCTTGCGGTCCTCGCCGTAGCCCTCGGCGGTGAGACGATCCCCGGCGATCCCGTGCTCGACGAACCAATCGCGGATCGATTGGGCGCGTTTTTTCGAGAGCTCGAGGTTGCGCTTGTCGTCTCCTCTCGAGTCGGCGTGTCCCTCGATGTGGACTCTGATCTCGGGATGGTCCTTCAGAATCTTCAGCAATGCCTCGAGCGTGTCGAACGTGTGCCGGCCCTTGAGCTGGGCCTTGTTGTACTCGAAGTCGATCGGATCCTTGCCGTAGTCGAGCTCGTCGTTCTTCAGCTTGATCCCTTCGGTGACCTCGACGTCTTCTTTCTCCTTCGCGTCGGTCGTCACCTCCGCTTTCGCCTCCGCTTTCGTGTCGCCAGCCGTGCCGATGCGACCGGAGGCCGCCCCGTGGACATTGCAGCCGAGGATCAGCGTAGAGCTCAGGACACCTGCAAGGCTCAGAAGGTGAAGAGAAGGCATCGCGCCGTCGATAAGGGTCATTGCTGCTCTCTTGGAACGGGTGTCGTGAGGAGGGACAGTGCGAGTGATCGCTCTGGCCTCGTGGCCCGGGCGGCGCGGAATCGGTCTTCTGCTCCTGCACTCATGTTCTGCTTCGCACCGCGTGGCGCTCCAGGGACGGCAGACCCGCGTGCTGCGCGCCGGCACGGACGGTACACCCGTTCACGGGCCGAGGAAAGTGCATCTTCGAGAAGGCGGAAGCCAGCGGCACGCTGGTTCCATGTATGCGCTGGGACACGATTCGGATACGCTTCCCCACCGATGACTGCCGTGAAGATCTGGGCTCGCTGCACCATGGGCTGCCTGATCGCTGCTGCCTGCACGTGGGTCAGCATCGACGCGATGGCGGGGCCCTCTCCCCAGGACAAGGCTGCGGCCCGCTCGCTCTTCGATCAGGGGCGGGCGCTCGTCAAGGCCGGCAAGCACAACCAGGCCTGCCCCAAGTTCGAGGAGAGCTACAAGCTCGATCCCGGCATCGGGGCCGCGTTCAACCTCGCCGATTGCCACGAGCAGATCGGCAAGACCGCCAGCGCCTGGTCAGGATTCCTCGAGGCCGCGTCGCTCGCCAAAATCGAAGGCCAGGCGCAGCGCGAGAAGGTGGCCCGCGAACGTGCCAAGGCCATCGAGTCGCGCCTGGCTCGCATCATCATCGAGGTTGCGAAGCCGAGCGAGGTGGAAGGGCTCGAGGTGCGTCGCGACGGCACCCCGATCGGCAAGGGGGTGTGGGGTCAGGGGGTCCCGGTGGATCCGGGGGAGCATGCGGTGGAGGCCACGGCGCCGGACCGCAAGCCCTGGCGCACGACGGTGGTGTTGGCGGGGGACGGTGCGAGCGTCACGGTGACAGTGCCGGTGTTGGAGCCGGAGCACGAGGCGGAGCCCGCACCGGTTGCGCCGCCGAAGGAGTCGTTGCCGCCTGCGTCGCGCGAGGATTCGACGCGAGGATCGGGATGGCGGACCGCAGGGCTCGTGACCGCCGGCGTCGGACTGGTGAGTCTGGGCGTGGCGGGCGTGTTCGCGTTGCAGACGCGCTCCAAGGTGTCCGACGCGGAGGCTTGGTGTGACGGGGCAAACTGCAGGGATCCTCGGGGTGTGGACCTGCACGAGCAGGCCAAGGGCACGGCGGATCTCGCGACAGTGTTCACCATTGTCGGAGCCGCTGCGGTCGCGGGGGGGGCGGTGCTGTACCTGACCGCGCCGCGCAAGAGAGCAGAGCCCGCAGCGCGCGGGTCCACGACCTGGGTGGTGGGGCCCATGAGCCTGGGCGTGCGGGGTGTCTGGTAGGAGCCTTCGGGCCCGTCGAAGGAAGGCGCGAACGTGAGAACATCATCCTTCACATTGGTTCCGATCGCCGCACTGGCTGCGTCGATGTCGTGGGTCGGTTGTCGCGGAGTCCTCGGCGTGGAAGACGCCGTCCTGAATCCCCCTGTCGAGGACTCCGGCCTCCCCTCGGACGCGTCCTCGGACACCAGCACGGACACCAGCGCGGACAGCTCGCAGCCCGTCGATGCGGAGGCCGGACTCGAGGCCCAGTCGGACACGGAGCCGCCGGACGCGAGCTCCGAGGAGGTCGCCGACACCGGGCCCGACGCGTCGCCTCTGAGCAAGCTGACGTGCAGGCTCGTGCTCCCGCAGCACTGGAAGCTGTACGAGGCCTCCGGTCCTGCGTTCTTCCTCGACCAGATCTACGGCGACTCGCTTCCGTCCCGGAACCAGATGCGCGTGGTCATCGAGCAGGAGGGGACGGTCAGCAGAACGCACCTCGTCAGCACCGTCGGTCCCGCTGCAGAGCCAGACGCCGCTGCGCTGTGGATGAGCGCACTGAAGTACACGCACTACGGCGCGAGGCTTCACGGCGCCATCACCACGGAGGATCCGCCCGGAAACTCGGTGGCTCTGTTGAGCTGGCGCGATCAGAACAACCCGCCAACCGAGCAGTACAACTTCTATCCCGCGCGGATTCCGGCCAGCTTCCCCGATGTGGAGAACACCGTCGATCCTCCCATCTTCATGTCCTCTGCGGTTGGGTACCTCGCGGTCACGTCGGTCAAGATGGCCGTGGATGGCGCGAAGGTGCACTTCGTGGCGAACTACAGCCTCGACCAGATGCACTATGCGTGGATTCCTCCGTACATCACTCTGGCCAGCAGCGATGTCGCCGCGGAGGTCGCCCTGACGGAGATGGTGAGGATCGGTACGGACAACCACGTCTTCGTCGCGGGCGGGGCCAAGGGGCCCGAGCAATACGTGGTGAACGACCTCGCGGCGCCCCCGATCGACCCCAACTACTACGCTTCACAAGGCGTCGAGATGCTCGCCGCCTCGCGCAGCTCCAGCGGCTCCCTGAACGTTGCCCTGCGCGACGTCGTCCAGGACATCCTCTACTTGGGACAGCTCAACCCCATGGCCGCCAAGAAGCTCCAGTTGGGCTACCTCACGGCGTTCCCGATTGCCTCGATCACCACGAATCCGATCCCCACCGCCAAGGTGGCCTGGATCGGAGACGAGCTCGTGATGATCGGTCCCACGACCGATGACGGGAGCCTGTCGATCCTGTGGCTCGACATGCTCGGGCGGGTGAGGGCCGAGGGACCGCTAGGCAACGGCTCCGGGGGCAAGGTGTGGAAGGTGCTCGCCGCAAGACAGAGCTTCCAGGCCGACTCCGCGGAGGTCCACGTGGCGTGGACCGAACGCACGCAGCTCGAAGCCGGCCCCTTGCTGGACATGGTCTGGTACAATCAGATCCGCTGCGATCCCAAGTCACCTTGAGCGCCCGCGCCGCCGCCGCGCGATCATCCCCGCCAGCAGCGCCCCGAGCGCCCACGCGCCGGGATCCTGCGCAGCCCCTCCCACGGCCCTGCACGAACAACCATCGTCCTCCGCGTTCCAATCCTGCCCCGGATCTGCCGGCCCGGCCCCGTCCGAGGCCCCCGAATCCTGCAGACCCGGTGCCCCGTCCGCGACTGCATCGGTGCCACCCTCGGTCCCGCCGTCTGCGCCCGTCTCGATCGTGCTGGGATCGTAGAGCATCTCGACTTGAATGATGTTTCCCGGCCCGATATCCGAAAGCCACGCATCGTCGCCGGGAGTGTATCCCGAAAACGAAGTTCCCTTCGGCGCCGCGAGCCGTCGCAGGCCACCGGATTCGACGGTGACCGAGGTGAGGCGGACGGGCGACTGCAGGTTCTTGTCGAGGACATAGGTCCCGTCCAGGGTCTGCGGGTTGATCAGCGCGGTCTTCGTCGTGAGCTCGCCCGCCGCGGAGTCCACGGTCTGCAGCTTGATTCGGCCGGTCAGGACCTCCGAGCCCGTGAGCTGGAGTCGGAGCCCGGCGCCCAGGCTCTCCACCTTGCCGATCCAGTACATCGCCGAGTGCTTGTCGTTGTAGATGCGAATGGACTTGCCTTCCAGCCCTTCGGGCGACAGCCCCTCTCCGGTGACGGTGAGCGTTCGCGTGGTGTAGTCCACCGACTCGACCGTCCCGTGCCGCGTCCCCGGCAGGGCGATCGTCTCGGCTCCGTACTTCAGGTTCGTTCCCCCCGCGGCCACCAGCATCGTTTCGCCGCCGGACTCCGATACCAGCACCGTGGTCGCGTCGGAGCTCAAGGTCGAACCCAAGGAATACTGGTCGTGGTCCATATAGGCCGTGAGGAGCGTGTCGATCGCGCCGTCGGTGCGGAAGATCCTGGCTCCGACCACGCGGTCGGCGCCCTTTCCGAAGGATGGGTCGGAGAGCTCTTCGACGTGGTCGATGACGGGCGAGGCGGAGAGGGGTTCCCAGACGGTCAGGAAGACGTCGCCGTCGGCGGCGGGGGTTCTGCGGAGCAGCACGTACTTGAGGACGGTCGGGACCTTCTGGGTAGGGGAGACGTAGGCATCGGCGACGATGACCTCCTGAGCGCCGGCGGGGGGGACATGGAGGCGGAGGCTCGAGCCGGCGGGGGCGGTGAGCTTCCAGTCGGCGATGACGGTGGTGGAAGCGGTGACCTTCTGCCAGTTGAACAGGTGTTGGAAGCCGCTCCCTTTGTATCCCGAAAATCCGCCCGTGTATCCCGGGGCGCCGAGGACGGGGTCGTCGTAGATTTCTCCAAGCTCGACGTCCTTGCCGGCGAGGGTTCCTTGCGTGATCGGGGCGGGCAGGGTGGCGCCGTGCAGGTCGAACGACCCTTCCTGGGCGTGGAAGCCGAGGTTGTAGCTCTTGGTCCCGCCGCGCACGCGGAACACGTCGAGGATGTAGCCCTTGTCGGGGCCGATATCGCGGAGCAGCAGCGTGCGACGGTATCGGTCGCATTGTGGATAGGTGGTCCCGCCGCCGTTGAGCGTGTCGACGATATGGAGCTGCTTGCCGTGGTGGATGCGGTAGAGTGGCACGGAGTCGTTGGCGCTCTGCTTCTGGTCGTCGACGAGCAAGGTGTTGTGGGAGAGGGTGTGGGTGGACCAGGTGTAGATCCCCGGGACGTAGTTGTTCATGAAGTCCGGGTAACCGAGGTCCGGCGACAGGCGGGCTCCGGCGCCGTACAGCTCGACGCCGAGGCGATCGAAGTGGTAGTGGCTCCCCCAGGCGCCGTAGAAGAGCGAGGCTGCGATGGTGTCGGTGCGGTTGGAGACGAAGCTGATGCCGTAGCCGTCGAGGAACCGGCTTTGGGCACCGGAGGAATAGGAGGCCGCGAGCTGGGTCGCCTCCGCGGCCTTGGGGGGGGAGAAGAGATCCTCGAAGGACTCGTAATCAGCGACTTTGCCCGCGGCGGAGGTGAACCAGGCGAACGCCATCTCGGGGGTGCCGATCCTGCGGAAAGCGTCCTTGTACGTGGCCTTCGAAGGCAGCGTGGCCTTGGCGGTGATTCCCCCGGAATCGCCCGCGTTCGGCGAGAATCCGCCCAGCGAGATCAGCGCCAGGGGGGAGCGCAGCATGGCGCGGAACTTCTCCTCGTCGTACAGATCGCGGCCCGCGAGGGCCAGGGGCCGCGCCATCTCCGCGAAGCTGTCCACCCACAGGAAGGAATACCCGAGCCCGTTCTCGTACGCGATGCCGTCCTTGCGCACGAAGTTGTGGAATGCGTAGTCGAGCCCCTCGTCGGCCTGTGCCCCCCCCGTGGCCGAGAAGAGCTGCTCCAGCAGATTCCCCTGGGTCACGCTCTCGCGCACCACCGCGGAGTACACCAGGGCGTTCTGGTGCATGCCGAAGTTGCCCCGGATCTCCCCCGTGCCCACGGAATCGATCCCCTCTTCGAGGAGGTTTGCCTCGATGTTCTTCCGAATATCGGGGGCGGTCCGCCACGGGAGATCCAACGCTCCGGCGCCCATCAGCGCTGGGAACACCAGGTCGTAGGCCACGGCGAGATCCTGCAGGATTCCGGTCTCCCAGATGGCGTTGACGAGCTTCCCCTTGTAGTTGCCGTTCTGCAGCTCGCCGTAGCGCGATTGCAGTGCATGGGTCATCGACGGGTAGGTCTCGGCGATGCGGTCGAGCAGGGCGATCGCCTTGCGGGCATACGCGGTGTTGCCGGTCAGGGCATAGGCCTTGGCGAGGGTGCCGACGGCAGGTATCCACGTGTTGCGCCAGTTCCAGTGCACCGCATATCCGACCATCCATCGCTTCTCGTTGTCGGGCCCCAGCCATCCTCTCCCCGGATCCACGTACTGTCCTGTCAGCAGCGAGTGGTCCGTGAAGTCGCTCGCGTAGTAGGCGGCGAAGTCGTTGCTCGGATACACCTCGCCCCCCACCGGGCAGGTGATCGTGAAGGGGTGCTCCCGATCGAGCTTCCAAGGGTAGGTCCCGTGTTTGAAGATCTCCTTGCCGTGGACGGGACAGCCGTTGATCGAGTCGTTGAACGACCGCGGCACCCTCCAGTCGGGGAGCAGGGCGCGAAGATCCTCGTCGGTCTTGGTGACCCAGTAGGCGGCGTTGTTCTCGAGCGTGGCGAGGATCGACGCCGCCGCCGGATCGCTCGCGCACAACGCGCGCGCCTGATCGATCTGCTGTTGCGTGTACAGGCGCGAGGCCGTCTTCGGCGGGTACTTCGGCGTGTTCGGCGACAGCGTCCCGGGTTCGGCGGCAATGCCAACCAGCACGACCACCGTCGCGGCATGCGATGGCAGCGTCGGGTCCTTCGCGCGGAAGGTGAACGCGTCGAGCCCTTTGAAGCCTGGATTGGGCGTGTAGGTGATCTTGGCGCTGCTCGCGCCCGAGCTCGTCACGGCTCCGAGCTTGCCCTTGGTAGGCGGCGTGGCGACGCTGAACGTGAGGGGCTCGTTCGCCGCGTCGAGGCCTGCGAGGGTGATCACCGCGGCCTGGTCCGCGTTGGTGAGCACCCTGTGGTCCCACACGATCGGTGCCGGAGCGGCGGCTCGTGCGACGGCTGGTGCCAAAGAGAGAACAACGAGCAGAGGGAGGCAGGCCGCGGAGAGAGGTCGCATGGGGGCTCCGGAGATGGGCAAGAAGCGGTATCCTGGAGGGCTCGATGGTAGCGCGGTCGGGGGGGCGCAGGGGAGGGAAGCGCGAGCTCGATCGGCCGTGCATGGAGGGGCGAGTCGGAGGAGTTGCGATGCGAGCGCTCGTCCGGACGGAGCAGCGAGACGGCGTCTGCGTCCGGATTCGGCGTCCCGCGGATGCGGAGCCGTGATATCCTCACGCCCCGCAACTCCTTCCCAGGATGATTCATGAGACTCCGATGGACTGGTCTCGCTGGCGCGATGCTGATCGCGTTTGGATTCGTTGCCGCTTGCGCATCCGACGAAGACTCTGCCGGCGACGGGGCCTCAGGCGCCGCGGGCGCTGACGCGGGGCATGGAGGCAAGGGCGGAAGCGCGGGCACGGGCGGAAAGGCCTCGGGCGGGGGCGGCAATGCCGGGGCTCCCTCGAGCGGGGGTACCGCCGGGGCCGCGGGGGAACCGACGTCCGGGGGATCCGCAGGACAGCCGTCGAGCGGCGGGGCTGCAGGACAACCCTCGAGCGGCGGGGCTGCAGGACAGCCGTCGAGCGGTGGCGCTGCAGGGACATCCGGAGGTGGGGCGGGAGAACCCGCGAGCGGAGGCGCAGCGGGCGCATCGGTGGGAGGTGCGGCGGGCACGTCGGTGGGAGGCGCCGCCGGAAGCGCGGGAGCGAGCGGATCGGGAGGGAGCGCGGGCGCAGTCGATTGCTGGAGCGCGGAGTATGCGGGCAACTGCGATCCGGTCCACAACGATTGCACCGGCGGGATGACATGTGATCTGGCGGAGGACTGGGAGGGCTATCTGGTGCTCGATTGTCTCGCGAAGGGGGGCGCCAAGCTCGGCGACGCGTGCGACGACGAGAACGGTCCGTACTGCGGAGAGGAGCTGCACTGCGACGGGCTTCCGGGCAAGTGCGCGAGGTTCTGCTGTACCGACGCGGATTGCACGTCGGTGGGGGGGACCTGCAATCCGATCAACTCCAACCAGGGATCGCTCGGGCTCTGCGAGTGAGGAGAGAATCGATCGACGCTTCTCTGCAGGCAGCAAGCCGCGCGTGCTCGTCGTGGTGATGTGCTGTGGGCGACGGCAGGGCAGGCGGTGCCGGGGGGGATGGGAGGGGGGACGGTGTCTGCACATGTGGGGCTCTGGGCCGAAGGGCAGGGGAGATCGGCCGAGACAGGGTTGGAGCCTCGGGGTAT
>CAYMUE010000053.1:34395-35946 GCA_964393505.1 uncultured Polyangiaceae bacterium | reverse complement strand
GAAGTACGCGGCTGCGCGGATCATCACCGCCGCCGGCGCCGAGGGGCTCTCGCTCGGTCCCGACGGGACGCTGTGGGCCGTCAGCCAGTCCGGAGCGGCCTACTACCAGAAGCGCACGAAGACCCAGCAGTGGTACGACGTGCTCCACCCTTACGTTTCGGGTTACGACACATCCGTTCTGCTCAAGGCCGTCGCCGATTGCCACAAGGGAGACATGACCCCCTACGTGGGTGATATCCACTCGCACACCGAGTACTCCGACGGCATCGAGACGCCCGCCGTGGAGTTCAAGAAGGCGCGCGACGAGGTGAAGCTGGACTTCCACATCATCACGGATCACTCCTCGAAGCTCACCGACGCCGAATACGCGGACTGCAAGAAGCAGGCGCTCGCCGCGACCAAGAACGGCGCCTTCGTGGGCGCATGCGGGTTCGAGATCTCGATCACCCCCGTCGGCGGCGGAAACCTGGGGCACGCGAACATCCTGTTCGCTGACGACTTCTTCCCCTACCCGTCCAGCAACTCGCAGTACTACGACAAGCTTGCGGCGTGCTCCGGCTGCATCGGCCAGGTCAACCACCCCGCCAGCGAGAAGTTCACCTGGGACAACGAAGCCCTCTCGACCAAGGCTTACCAGAAGCTCGCGCTGTGCGAGCTCAATGGCGCCTCCAAAGATGACGCTCTCGCCAAGTTCCACTCGCTGCTCGCCCACGACTGGCGCTTCGGCCCATCCATGAACAGCGACACCCACTCCAACGTCCCGGGCAGCGGCGGTCGCCGCACGGGTATCTTCGCCACTTCACTCGACCTCGCCTCGATCAAGCAGGCGTTCGAGCAGCGGCGGACCTTCGCCGGCAACTCGGGCAACGGCGCCTCCGTCAAGCTGCTCGCCGAGGAGTGCTGGATGGGCGCCCGCCTGCAGGGCTACGTGGAGACTTCCTTCCAGGTGGAAGCCCGCGACCCCTCGGTCGGATTCACCAAGATCGAGTTGCTCGGCAAGGGCGCCAAGGTGCTCCACACCATCGACTGCAACGACAAGACCGTCTGCAGCGACAACGTCCCCCTCGAGGTGGATCCCGCCTGGATGTACGTGGTCGCCCTCGCCACCCATACCGACGGCAAGTTCATGATCTCCGCACCGATCTGGCTCGACGACTGAGCCAGTCCCGCGGGTCGTTGCGCGCCCCGGCAGACGCCCCCTGCGCGTGCGTCTGCCAGAGCACTTCCGGCTCAACCGCCGCAACCGCCCGAGATCTTCTTCTTCGCCCCTCCGGACGGCGCCGGCTTGCGCCCCTGGAGCATCGACGGCTCATAGGGGCTGCGCGACAGCAGGCCGATCGCCTCCGTCGCGTCGTCCGGCTTGGGACAGGCTCCGGACAAGCACGCACGCACGGTCTGGATCGACGACTCGTAGCCGTGAGGTGCAGGCTTGTCCGAGAACAGCGGAACGGGCAGCTCGAACGCGAGGTACCACGCGCGCACTCCGTCCTTCAGGAAGTGCACCGGAGTGGGCTTCACCGCCGACGCCACCGCGGCCGTCAACACCGACGC
>CAYMUE010000053.1:29857-34295 GCA_964393505.1 uncultured Polyangiaceae bacterium | reverse complement strand
CGGAAGTCCCGGCCGTAGAAGATCGACGCGAGGTTGTCCGCGCGTCCGAAGCCTGCACGCTCGAGCGCGAAGCCGAAGCCGATTCCGCACACCAGCCCGGAAATCGATTCGGCCGTCGAGCCGAGATTCAATGCCAGAGAGAGAGGACCTTCCATGGCTTCCTCCTCATACCCACTGCTTGCGAAGGAACCACGCCAGCGCGTAGGCCCCGCCGAAGACCGAGAACATGTACACCCAGCTTCCCAGCGCGAGCTGCGCTCCCCCCGTCAGCGCCTGCCCGCTCGTGCACCCCCTGCCGATCTGCGCTGCCACGCCGCTCAGAATCCCTCCGAGCAGCGCCAACACCAGGCGCCCGTTCCGGCCGATCCGCGGACCGTGGATCGTCTCGAGCTTGAATCGCTTGCCCGTCACGACGCCGACGATCCCCCCCAGCAGGACTCCGACGAACATGTAGACGATCCAGGAGTTGATCGGGGACACCCCTGGACTGAAGAAGGAGCCGATGAGCTTGTGGTCCTCGGCCCACGAAGGATCGACCGCGTGGAGCAGCGCCCCGGCCACACGGTTGACCGCGCCGCTCGCGCCCAGCCCCTTGCCGGTCCACACGAAGCTCGCCAACAGGACAAGCCCCAGGAAGAACCCCGCAACGTAGGGATTCCAGTACGACCGCGGCCCCGTTGCCGCAGACTCCCCGGTTGCCCTCGCAGATCGATCGTCACTCATCTTCCGCACTCCCCGGCTTGTCATCGCGCCCCGCGTTCTTCGCCGCCAGCTCCTCGGCCCACTTCGTGGCGTGGGACAGCGCGTGCTCCTTGCGCACCTTCCCCGTCACCATCGACTTGAGGGCTGGACGCTCCTCGCGCACCAGCGCAGCCATCGTCACGTGCACCGCCAGCCCCATCAACGCCACCGCGATCGCGAGCTTGTGCACCAGGATCATCGCCGCCACGAACCACGTCGGCCCGATGTGGAAGGACATCACGACCCCCGACGCGATGATGATCGCTGTCCCCGCCAGCGCCGAGGCCGCGAACGCCTTCTGCCCCGCGTTGTACTTGTCCTGGGGCGGGAGAGGACGCTTCGACCACCCCATCGCGACCCAGGGCTTGAGCATCAGCCAGCGAACATCGTCTCGCGTCATGCAGATCTCGCGCAACGCCTCGATGCCGCCCTTCTTGAAGACCAGGAAGAAGGGCACGATGACCACCGCCCAGAGCAACCCCCAGGCGACATGGAATCGTATCAGCGAGGGTGTTCCGCCGAAGAGCTTCGCTATGGCTGCCGGACCGGTCGTTCCGAACAGCGCAAACGAGGGCGTGGACATCAGCGCCGTGCCGGTCACCAGCAGCAGGATCCAGGAGACCAGGTTGAACCAGTGCAGGAACCGCATCCCGAAGCGGTGGCGCGGAAGCTCGTCGGGGAGCTTCGAAGCGATCGCCGAGGGCTCTGCGCCATGCCCGTGGTCGGCCTCTCGCTCTCCTTGCGCGCTCGCCCTCCGCGCGCGCAGGTTCATCATCGCCCCGCCGAGCACCGCCAACAGCCCTACGCCGGGCACACCGAACTGCGCCAGAGGCCGCGTCACGCCCTTCCAGATCCGCGTGAGCTCCGCCGAACGCGTCGGCTTCAACGCACCGTTCGCGATCAGCACCTCGCGGTCTGCCGCCGGCGCGTAATACACGTTCGGCCCCACGTCGATCTCGGCGGTCTTCAGCGGCTTCGCCGCCCGCTCGCGGATCCAGCGCGACACCTCGCTGTCGGCGTCCGCGACGTCGCCGAAGTGACGGCACTCCGCCAGACAGGTCTGCACGCACGCGGGCTGCTCTCCTTGCGCGACGTAGGGTGCGCACAGGTTGCACTTCTCGACGATCTTCTTCTCCGGGTCCGGATGCCTCGCGCCGTAGGGGCACATCGGCACGCAGTTGCCGCAGCCGATGCACACCTGGGGATCCACCACCACGATGCCGTCCGGGCGAGCGTAGGTGGCCCCGGTCGGACACTCCGCCGTGCAAGGGTGCTCGCTGCACTGCATGCACAACCCCGGATAGAACGTCACCCCGAGGTCCTCGCCCCGCTTGCCGTGCTCGTAGCTCCTGACCCAGTCCCGGGCAGCCCCGGGACCGCTGTCCCAGCGCTCCTTGCACGCCGACACGCACGCAAGACACCCCACGCAGCGGTCGAGCTCGATCATCATTCCAGGGCGCCGCATCACCGTCGCTCCTGTCCCTGCGCAGCCCGTACCCGCACAGTCTGCGTTCGCATGCCGGTCGTGCCGCCGATCGGATCGAGGGCGTAGTCCCGGACCAGATCCGAGTCACTCGCACCCTTTCCGTTCGCTCGCGAGAGCCCTTTCGAGCGATGCCCGAACCCGTGCACCATGTACACGCACTCCGGCGCAATCCGCTCGGTAACCAGCAGCGATACCGGACCGGTCACATCCCCCTTGTCGTTGGTGACCATCACGATCGCCCCCTGCTCGAGGCCGAGCTTCGAGGCGGCTGCCGGGTGCATCCAGACGACGTTCGTGGGGTCGAGGTCGTGCAGGATCGGGTTGTTCTGCGTGCGCCCGAAGCTGTGCAGCGGACTGCGTCCGTACAGCAGGCGGAACGCCCCCGTCGGGGGTTCGGGAATCGGCGTGTGCGTCGGCAGCGGAGAGAACCCCTTGTCCGCAAGCTGCTGGCTGAACAGCTCGACCTTGCCCGTGGGGGTGTGCCAGTGGAAGTCCTCGTCCGGCCCAAGATACGCGGGCTGCGTCGGCTCGAGCTGGTGCACACCCTTCTTCTTCAGCTCCGCCAGCGTCACCCCGCTCCCCTCCAGCCTCGCGGAGAGGTACTCCTCGAAGGTCTCGAAGGCGAACTGATCCCCGACCCCCAGCTCCTGCGAAAGCTCCTTCGCAATCCGCCAGGCAGGCCGCGTGTCGTAGGGCGAGGTCACGACCGGCTGCCGGATTCCAATGTACGGCTTCTTCCCCGCTCCCAACTGCAGGTCGTCGTAGCGCTCCAGATACGTGTCCTCGGGCAGCACCACGTCCGCCCACTGCACGATCTCCGTCGGCATCACGTCGCACACGACCAACATGTCGAGGTTGCGAATCGCCTCGATCGTCTCCCCGACGTTCGGCATCGATTGAATGAGGTTGGTCCCGTGTACGAACCATCCCTTCACCGGATAGGGCTTGCCCGTCCGCGTCGCCTCCCGAATCCCCGTCGTGGTCACCTCCGGCGCAAAGGGGTACTTGCCCGCCGCCTCGTCCACGCTCTTCGGCAGATCGGGGAAATCTGGGCCAGGGAACTCCTTGACCGTCGGCGACGACGGCCGGAAGATCCCGCCCGGAGCCCAGAATGCACCGAGCAGGGCCGTCAGGATCGCCTGCGCTCGCCCTCGCTGGATGTCGGGCTCTCCGTACCAGGTGACGTGCCTGCCCGGATGAATCAGTACCGCGGGCATCGCCTTGCGCATGAGATCAAAGGCCCGGAGGATGTCGGATGCGGGGACCCCCGCCTGGGCGGCGGCCCACTCGGGCGTGAACGGCTGCACGTGCTGCTCGAGCTTTTCGAACCCCACCGTGTGCTTGTCCACGAAGGCCGTGTTCCAGGCCTTCTCGCGAAGGAGCAGATGGATCCACGCGAGCAGGACCGCGGTGTCGCTGCCCGGTCGAACCGGCAGCCAGACATCGGCGCGGGAGGCCACGGTGCTCATGCGCGGATCGAGCACCACCAGGCTCGCGCCGCGACGACGCGCGCGCACGAACTCCTGGACCTGGCTGTTGTGCGCGTTCTCCCCGAGATGGGAACCGAAGAGCACCATGCAGCGGGTCTCGTCCAGGTCGAGCGGCTCCGGGCTCGTGAGCTTCTCCCCGAAGGTCAGCTTGTAGGCGACATCGCGCGCCCCCTTGCACTGGGCATAGGACGGCGCGGCGTAGTTCGGACTTCCGAAGGCCACCAGCATCCTGCGTATCAGGGGCCCGCCGCGACCGTGATACAGCAGCGCCAACGCCTGGGCTCCGTGCTCCGCCTTGATGCGCTGAAAGGCCTGCGCGATCGTCCGGTACGCCGTCTTCCACCCCACCCGCTCGAATCGTCCCTCGCCTCGCGCACCCACGCGAACCATCGGGTACTTCAGCCGATCCCGATCGCTCACCGACGCAGCCCCGGCATTCCCTCGCCCGCACAAACGCCCTTGCGCATTCGGGTAGTCCGGGTGCCCGCGCAGCGACAGGATTCGATTCCCCTTCACCTCCGCCAGCAAGCCGCAGTTCCAGAAGCACAGCTCACAGTAGCTCGGCACCACGCGACCCGGCACGACCGCTTCCGGCGATCGCAACAGCGAGAAGGCATGCGCCTCGGTGGAGGAGGTGATCGTCGCGCCCGCCGCGGCGGTCGCGGCTACGCCTCCGAGCCAACCGCGTCGGGAGAGGTTCGGGGTGTCCGGCATGGCGGGT